>DAIOHI010000427.1:0-2674 GCA_036744815.1 Paludibacteraceae bacterium | reverse complement strand
TTGTCGGCAATTAAAAGCGAGCGTGTCGAAGCGTCGAAATTATTAAAAGGTCCCGAGTTGATAAAAGCAAGCGACAAACAGCTTTGGATAAATCAGGTAAAAGACGCTTTGTATGCGTCAAAAATTATATCTTATGCACAAGGTTTTTCGCTTTTCCGCGAAGCCGCTAAAGAATTCGGCTGGAAACTTAATTACGGCGGCATCGCTCTTATGTGGCGCGGTGGCTGTATTATTCGCTCAGCCTTTTTGGGTAAGATAAACGATGCTTTCGCAGCAAATCCCGATTTGCACAATTTGTTATTAGACCCGTTTTTCTTCGGCACTTTCCTTCTTCGATGGTTATCGGACAGAAAGACTTCCGGCAAACTTGCTGCAAGCGCAACGCGACTATTTTGGAGCACATACTTACGAACGTGTGGACAAACCCGCAGGTGAATTTTTCCATACAAATTGGACTGGAACAGGAGGCGACACATCCTCTTCGACCTATAATGTATAAACAAAAAATACAATGAACGGACTTTTAAAAACAGCGCAAGATCAGATATTGGTTATTTTCGGATCGAATGGTGACTTGGCTCGAAGGAAACTTCTGCCAGCAATATATCAACTTTTCCTTGATCAGCTTCTACCCGAACGCTTTGTTGTTTTGGGAGCAGGAAGTCAGGAAAAAACCGACGAAAATTATCGTGATGATGTACGTCAGGCGTTGATTCAGTTTTCTAAAATAAACGAGTCGACCGATAACACGGAACTTTTTCTTCAAAAGGTTTTTTATCAGAAAGTGCACAACCAAACAACGGAGGATTTTCATACATTGAAACATCGGGTTGATACGCTTTCAGCATCTTTGGATATCCCGAAAAATATCATTTACTATTTTTCTATTCCGCCCTTTTTGTATGCCGAAGTTGCGGACAATCTTACCGTTGCGGGACTTAATTCCGAAAGCGAGGGTTGGAAACGTATTATAGTGGAAAAACCTTTCGGATACAGTTATGATAGCGCGCAGGAACTTGATTGCCGCTTGCATAAAGGTTTTGAAGAACATCAGATTTACCGTATCGACCATTATTTAGGGAAGGAAACGGTGCAGAATATTATGGTTACGCGTTTTGCCAACGGTATTTTCACCGGATTGAAATTACGGCGGCAGAAAAGATCGGAGTTGGTTCGCGTGGAGGTTATTACGATACTTCGGGAGCTATGCGCGATATGATTCAGAATCATTTATTGCAAGTGTTAGCTGTGGTGGCTATGGAGCCGCCTGCCATTTTCGATTCGGAATCCATCCGCAACGAAAGTGTGAAGGTGCTGCAAGCTTTGCGACCGATTAATCCCGAAGATGTAAGTCAATATGTAGTTCGCGGACAATACATTGGCACAGAGGTAAACGATGTGTTGCAAAAAGGTTACCGTCAGGAAGATGGCGTGGCTTCTAACTCTAAAACCGAAACTTTTGTCGCCATGAAGCTTTTTGTAGATAATTGGCGTTGGAGCGAAGTTCCTTTTTATATCCGCACCGGAAAGCAGCTTCCTAATCGTGTTACCGAAGTGGTTATTCATCTAAAACCGGCTCCGCACATGCTTTTCAAACAAGGAGGAGTACATTCGAATAATATGATTATTCTCCGCATTCATCCCGACGCAGGCGTGGCGGTAGATTTCGGAATGAAAATTCCGGGAGCAGGTTACAAGGTTCAAAATGTGAACATGGCTTTCCATTATTCCGATTTGGCTGAATCAAAAATATCCGAAGCTTACGAACGTTTGCTCCTTGATTGTATGATTGGCGATTCGACGCTTTATGCTCGTGCTGATGCGGTAAAAGCCAGTTGGAAATTTGTTGATCCGATATTGCAAACATGGAAGGATAATCCTGAGATTCCTCTCTATTTCTACGAATGTAATACTTGGGGACCCAATGAATCCAACTCGCTTTTCAATGTGAAAGGAATGAAATGGCATCCGCCTTTTTCAAAGTTCAAAACGAATTAATGACCGATAAGAAATGAACCGCCATTTACACATATACGATAGTCCAGAAGAGTGCGCAAGCGCTGTGGCACAGATTATTCTAAAAAAAACAATTGAGAAAAAAGAACAAGGGCATCCATTGAATATTGCTGTTTCGGGAGGAAGTACACCGAAGTTGCTCTTCAATATTCTTGCAACGGAGTTTATCTCTGATTTGCCTTGGGAATATCTCCGACTTTTTTGGGTGGATGAGCGTTGCGTTGCTCCCGATGATGCGGAAAGTAATTACGGAATGACTAATACGCATTTGTTGCAAAAAGCACCGATTCCAACAGAGAATATATTTCGAATGAAAGGTGAAAATGATCCAGAGAAAGAAGCTAAGTATTACGCTAAAATTCTGCAAAAGGAATTGCCTCAAAAGAATAACTTTCCAACATTCGATTTGATTTTATTGGGAATGGGCGACGACGGACATACGGCTTCCATTTTTCCTGATAATATGGAATTATTAACAGCCGATGCTTCGGTTGCTGTAGCTGTTCATCCGCAAAGCGGACAAAAACGCATTACACTTACAGGTAAAGTCCTGAACAATGCCGGACAATCTATATTTTTGATAACGGGCGCATCCAAAGCGGATGTCCTTTCTGCAATAGCGCAAAAAACTCTTGATGCAAAGAAATATCCGGCATCA
>DAIOHI010000426.1:0-2692 GCA_036744815.1 Paludibacteraceae bacterium | reverse complement strand
ATAAACAATTTAAAAGTTTGTACTTAGTTTTATTATTAAAAATACTTCAACCTTTCCCCTTCGGGAAAATTCGTGGTGCTTCTTAATAGTCTCTCTCGACCATTGCGATTTTCTTGTTGATGGCTTCCATCTTTTCGTCGTGCAATACCTTTTTGTACTCGATCGGCACTATTTTGATGAATTTATCAACGTAAAGATTCCAATTATCAAGGATACGTTTTGCCAAAGGACTTTGCGTGTATTTGTAATGATTTGAGATAAGAGCGTGAAGCTCCTTGTTATCGGCACTGTCCTCAATAAGCGAAAGTTCCACCATTTCCATATTACAGAAGTAATCGAAATCGCCCGTTTCGTCCAACACGTAAGCCACTCCACCGCTCATGCCGGCGGCAAAATTACGTCCTGTTTTTCCGAGCACTACCGTGCGTCCGCCCGTCATATATTCGCAACAATGGTCGCCCGCGCCTTCAACAATAGCCGTCGCTCCCGAATTGCGAACGCAAAAGCGCTCACCCACAACACCGTTAATATACACTTCGCCCGAAGTTGCTCCGTAGAGCAGCGTATTTCCGCAAAGGATATTTTCTTCGGGTTTAAATACGGAAGTTTTTGGCGGCGTTACAATTATTTTACCTCCCGACAAACCTTTTCCCAAGTAGTCGTTCGCGTCGCCTTCGAGACGGAATGTAGCTCCTTTCGATAGAAAAGCTCCGAAACTTTGTCCGGCAGAACCGTTGAAATTGACTGAAATCGTATCGTTTGGCAAGCCGACATTGCCGTATCGTTTGGCAATTTCGCCCGAAAGCATAGCTCCCGCAGTACGGTCGGTATTTTTTATCTTCGAATTGATTTCCACCGGAATGCATAAATCGAGTGCAGGAAGCGCGTTTTTAATTAAACTGATATCCAAAACAGCGTCAATTTTATGTTCCTGATCTTTTACCTTGCGACGTGGATTAACCTTTGCTTCTTCGGGAACGAAGATAATGCGCGATAGGTCGATTTTTTCTACTTTAGCATTCGACGTCACGGCTTTGCGTTGCAACAGCTCGGCGTGTCCAATGATTTCATCCATGCTGCGTGCCCCCAGTTGAGCCAGATGTTCGCGTACTTCTTCAGCCAAGAAAGTGAAGAAATTAACGAGATATTCGTAGCGTCCGATAAAGCGTTGGCGCAGTTCTTCGTTTTGCGTTGCGATACCTACCGGACAAGTGTTGACGTGACATTTGCGCATCATCACACAGCCGAGCACAATCAAAGCGCTTGTGGCAAATCCATATTCTTCGGCGCCAAGCAAAGCGCTGACAACGATGTCTTTCCCCGTTTTCAACTGTCCGTCGGCTTGCAAGCGCACTTGTCCGCGCAGGTTGTTCATTAGCAACACTTGCTGCGTTTCCGCCAAACCTATTTCCATCGGCAGTCCCGCATGTTTGATGGAGCTTGAAGGGCTTGCACCCGTTCCGCCTTCTGTTCCGCTGATGAGTATCAAATCTGCTTTCGCTTTTGCTACACCTGCCGCTATAGTTCCAACACCGCTTTCCGACACCAGCTTTACGCTGACAATCGCCGAAGGATTGACGTTTTTTAGATCGAAAATCAGCTGCGCCAAATCCTCAATAGAATAAATGTCGTGATGTGGTGGCGGTGAAATCAATGAAATACCCGGAATCGAATGCCGCGTTTTGGCAATGATTTTATCCACTTTGTAGCCCGGAAGCTGTCCGCCTTCGCCGGGTTTTGCGCCTTGCGCTATTTTAATTTGAAGTTCGTCGGCATTTACCAAATACTCGGTGGTTACGCCAAAACGTCCCGATGCAATTTGCTTGATGGAGCTTCGCGTACTCAATCCGTCGTCACGTTTTTTGTAACGTTCCGAGTCTTCACCACCTTCGCCCGTATTGCTTCGTCCGCCTATTTTGTTCATCGCCATCGCCATCGCTTCGTGCGCTTCGCGACTGATCGAACCGTAGGACATAGCACCTGTGACAAAGCGTTTCAGAATGCTTTCCACCGGTTCTACTTCATTGATGTCGATAGGATTTTTTTTGTAATCTAATAAATCGCGGATAAATATCGGGTTTTCTTTTTCGTCAACCGTTTTCGAATATTCTTTGAATTTCGCATAATCGCCTGTGCGCGTTGCTATCTGCAAGCGGGCTATTGTTTCGGGATTCCAAGCGTGCTGTTCTCCTTCGCGACGGTAAGCATAATGTCCCAAATTCAACACATGCGTATCGTTTTCCTCTTGTGGAAAAAAACCACGGTTGAAAGATTGCAGTACCTCATTAGCGATATCGCTCATATCTATTCCTCCAATTTTCGAAACAACTCCTTTGAAGTAAGATTCGAGAACGGAAGATGAAATCCCGATGGCTTCAAAGATTTGAGCTCCGTGGTAACTTCTCAATGTGGAAATACCCATTTTAGAAAGAACTTTCAATAAGCCTTTGTTAATGGATTTTATGTAGTTCTTTTCAGCCGTATGGAAATCGAGAAGAATATCGCGGCTTTTTATCTTTTCGTTCAGAATAGCGAATGCCATGTAAGGGTTGATAGCGCTTGCGCCAAAACCAAATAACAAGGCAAAATGCATCACTTCGCGCGGTTCGGCAGACTCTACTACGATGTCAATCTGCATGCGTTTGCGTTTATCGATCAAGTAATGATGAATCGCCGAGACGGCAAGCAAAGA
>DAIOHI010000425.1:0-2698 GCA_036744815.1 Paludibacteraceae bacterium | reverse complement strand
AGTTTCAAAAACAGTGAACTAAGCACTTTTTTGTACGACGAAGAAAGAAATTTGAAATTACATAGAGTTCAGACATGGGACAGTGTAGGCTCAATGTGGACAAACTCACAGAAAATAGAATTCGAATACGATCAGACGGGCAAAACAATTTCAGAAACCTATCAAAAATGGGATTCGCAATTTTGGAAAAACGATTTGCGATACGATTATGTTTATAATACAATCGGTCAGCTTTTACAACGAAATACATCACAGAGTATTTTTCAGGAATGGCGCAATATCAACTCCGTTACCTATTCCGATTTTGAAAAAGGAAAAGCTTGTTATATCGAATCAAAATATGCTTTCTGGGGTGGGCAAACGGATGAACTTATTTCTACTTACATCCCTTATTTCTTTAACGATGAAATTACCACTAAAAAGGGAAAAACTATACGCCTCTCCTATCTGACAACAGGAACAGGGCTGCCAACTTCTGTAGTATTTCAAACTTATCCTAATCCGTCGGACGGAATTTTCTACTTCGACACACAAAAACACATCGTTTATTCTTGGTCGATAATCGATCTGAAGGGACGAGTGCTGAAAACGCAAGTTCAAGATCAGTATTCAGGAGTTATCGACCTAACCGACTTGCAAAAAGGAATTTATATTTTAAAAGTAAAAACCGACGTAGGAGAATTGCACGAAAAACTATTCAAAAAATAAAGCGTTGGCAAATTGCTTTTTCAAATATCCCAACAGTTTTTCTAAAACTTTACACATAACGTAAAGCTCTGATAAATTTATCATACGGAGCTATTGCTGATAAAATTATTTATATAGGTATGAAAAAAATTAAATTATTTATTCTTATGACTACACTTGCAACACTTGGCTTTGCAGGAAATCCTTTGTTAGAAAAGTATAACACTCCACACGGCACAATTCCTTTCGATAAAATAAAAAACGAACATTATCTTCCGGCATTTAAAGAAGCGATGAAACAACATTCGGAAGAAATAAACGCAATCTGCAACAATCCGAAGGCTCCGACTTTCGAAAACACAATCCTTGCTCTCGAAAAAGCAGGAAGTTTACTTACAAGCGTCAGCAGTCCTTTTTACGGACTAATGAGTGCCGAAACCGACGATGAATTACAATCTATCGCTCAGGAAGTTTCTCCTTTGTTGACCGAACATTCGAATTCCATTCGGTTGAACGAAAAACTGTTTGTGCGTGTGAAAGCTGTTTATGAACAAAAAGACAAGCTAAAATTAACCGTAGAACAAAACACTTTACTCGAAAACACCTATCAAGGATTTGTTCGAAATGGAATAAATTTGTCGGAAAAAGATAAGGATACTTACCGTGAATTGTCAAAAAAACTTAGTTTGACAACTTTGCAGTTCGGACAAAATTCGTTGAAAGAAACGAACAAATACGAAATGCTTATTACCGATAAAAATATATTGTCGGGATTGCCTGATAATATTGTTGATATCTTAGCAAGCAATGCTCAAAAATCGGACAAAAAAGGCTGGATCATCGATTTAAAAACCACTACCTACGTGCCGGTAATGAAATATGCCGATAATCGTGATCTGCGTCGCGAATTATATATGGCAAACGCTACTAAATGTATGATTGGTGGAGAATTCGATAATCGTGAAAACATAAAAGACATTGTAAATACACGCATGGAAATAGCCAATTTGCTTGGTTACAAAAATTATGCGGACTATGTACTTACTCGCCGGATGGCTGAAAATAAGGAAAATGTATATGATCTGCTCGATAAACTTAGATTGGCATATACTCCGACAGCAAAAAAAGAATACGACGATTTACAAGCTTTTGCTAACGAAAATGGAGCTTATTTCACGCTTCAACCTTGGGATTGGGCTTATTATTCGGAAAAATATCGCACCGCTAAATTTGATTTGAACGACGAAATACTTCGTCCATATTTTGAATTGGAAAGCACAAAAAAAGGAGTATTCGGATTAGCAACTCAGCTTTACGGACTACATTTTACACTTAATAAAAAAATCCCGGTATATCATTCCGAAGTAGATGCTTACGACGTAACCGACTCAAAAGGTAAATTTATTGCCGTTTTATATACTGATTTTCACCCGCGCGATGGTAAGCGTGCTGGCGCATGGATGAATAGTTACAAAGATCAATGGATGGATGGAAAAAAAGACAGCCGTCCGCATATAACTATTGTGATGAATTTCACTCGTGCTTCGAACGACAAACCGGCACTGCTCACTTACGATGAATTGACCACTTTTTTGCACGAATTTGGACATGCTTTGCACGGAATGTTAAGTAAAGTGACTTACGCCTCTCTTTCAGGAACAAGTGTTTATCGTGATTTTGTCGAATTACCTTCGCAATTAATGGAAAATTGGGCACCAAGAAAAGAGTTTTTGGATGGATTTGCCAAACATTATCAAAGCGGCGAAAAAATTCCAACCGAATTAATTCAAAAAATATTGGATGCCGAAAATTTCAATACAGGTTACCTTTGTATGCGTCAGTTGAGTTTCGGATATTTGGATATGGCTTGGCACGGCATCGAAAAGGCATTTGATGGAGATGTGGTAACCTATGAGCATCAAGCGATGGATATCACAAGCGTAGTTCCGGTTGTGGATAAAACTGCCATGAGTCCGACTTTTGGTCATATATTCTCAGGAGGATACGCCGC
>DAIOHI010000424.1:0-2698 GCA_036744815.1 Paludibacteraceae bacterium | reverse complement strand
TTAGCTTATCGTGCTTGGACGATTTTGACTTATATGTTTTTGCATGAAGGTTTTTTCCATCTGTTCTTCAATATGCTATGCTTGTTTTGGTTCGGGCAAATGTTTCTCTATCATTTTTCTGAGAAACAATTGGTTGGACTTTATTTAATCGGAGGTTTTATCGCAGCTCTTTTTTATGTGGCAGCTTACAATATATTTCCCTATTACTCTCCCATTGTTGGCTCCAGCATGTTGCTTGGAGCCTCAGGTTCGGTAATGGCGATTATTTTGGCAACGGCTGTAAAAGCACCTAATTCGGAGATGAATTTATTTCTGATTGGTCCTGTTAAACTGAAATATATTGCGATAGTAGTTGTTCTGATAAGTTTCTTTGGAATTACCTCCGATAATGCAGGCGGCGAGTTGGCACATCTAGGAGGCGCTTTTGCCGGATACTTATTTGCATCATTCATATCGAAAGGGCGTGATATTACTAAGGGATTGAATCGCCTTTTAGATGCTGTTTTTTCATTATTCTCGCCAAAGAAAATGAAAGTTACAAAAAAAAGCAAGGTTAACAATACCAGAATGAACGACAGCGATTACAACAAAAATAAGGCGGAACGAATGGCGGAAATCGATCGTATTTTAGATAAAATAAAAGCTTCAGGCTACGACAGTCTGAGCGCGGAAGAAAGACAAAAACTCTTTGATCAAAGGCGTTAACACAAAAACAATCTTTTGGCTATATTATATAATAAATTTTTATATTATTTTTTTGCAAATTTCATCAGCAATCATAATTAATCAAGTGAATAAAAAAGGGTTATGATAGGAAAAATAAGTCGATTGATAATATTCCTAATAAATATCGCTTTTGCATTGATATTGCTTGCAACGGTATTCTCGGGCAACATAAGCCCAAATAAAACAGCAGCCTTTTCATCATTAGCGCTATTTTTTCCTTATCTATTGGCTATAAATTTATTATTCCTGATTTTTTGGCTGTTCCTACGCAAAAAATACATGCTATTATCACTTTTTGCTCTTCTTATCTCAATTCCTGCAATAAACAATTCCTATCCTTTATTTAAAAAATCGGCAGAAATAAGCGATGACGCGATAGAGATTAAAGTGTTAAGTTATAACACAATGGCAAATTTTGCTTATAAAAAACACACAAAGCAAAAACCAAGTGAAGGCATTCAGTATATCTTAGATCAGGATGCGGATATTGTTTGTTTACAGGAATTTAACGTAAGTAAAAACAATGATTACCTGACAAAAGAAGATATTTTGAAAATTTATAAAAAATATAAATACAAACACATTTCTTATAAAGTGGAGAACAAACGCTTCAGTCAGGTAGGAATGGCAACTTTTTCAAAATATCCGATTTTAAACCAACAATTGATCAATTATACTTCGCGTTACAATTCGTCGATATTTACAGACATCAATGTAAAAGGAAGTATTATTCGTGTTCTTAACGTTCATTTGGAATCGAATAAGATCACCGGCATGGACAAAGCGGCGAGTCAAAAACTAAAAGGTGGATTTGGAAGTGATGAGATTGCCGAAATCACAAGCACTTTTTCAAAAAAGCTGAGCGAAGCATCCAAAATACGGGCTAATCAAGTTGAAATTGTAGCAGAAATAATAAAAGAATCGCCTTATAAAGTGGTAGTTTGTGGAGATTTCAACGACGTACCGCTTTCCTATGCTTACAAAAAAGTCAGAGGAAATTTGCAAGATTCTTTTGTGGAATCCGGCAAAGGATTGGGATTAACTTACAGCCGTGGGATTTATCAATTGCGCATCGATTATATTTTGCACGACAGCAATTTCAATTCTTCAGATTTTGAAGTGGATGAAGTCGATTATTCCGACCACTATCCGATACATTGCAGTTTGTATATCAAGCCGGAATAATACAACAAAACTCAGATTTTCAAACTACATTCCTTTCGCTTTGAAAGCCATAGCATAATATTTCATCTGCTTTATCATTGCCAACAAACCATTGGAACGTGTAGGCGAAAGATGTTCTTTCAAACCAATAGCATCAATAAAATAAAGTTCCGAATTCAAAATAGCATCAGGACTCTGACCTGACAACAAACGAATTAATAAAGCGACAATACCTTTAACCAGAACGGCATCGCTCTCGCCCCGAAACTCAACTATTCCGTTTTCGAATGTTGCCGTCAGCCACACACGGCTTTGACAACCTTCTATAATATTTTGCGGAGTTTTACCTTCATTATCTAAGGGTTTCAGCGAATTTCCCAAATCAATAAGCAGCGAATACTTATCCATCCAGTCGTCAAACTGGTTAAACTCCTCTATAATTTCGTCCTGAATTTCGTTTATGGTCATTTTTATTTATAAATTAATTTCACATCAACATCACTACTGCTTTTTTTAAAGCTTCAATAAAAATATCTATTTCCTCTTTTGTGTTATAAAAAGCGAAAGAAGCACGCACCGTTCCGGGAATTCCGTAATAATCCATCAAAGGCTGAGCACAATGATGTCCGGTTCGAACAGCTATTCCCTGCCTGTCGAGTAAAACTCCAATATCGTAAGGATGAATACTGCCAACCAAAAAAGAAAGAACCGCACTTTTGTTTTCGGAAGAACCGATTATGCGAACATCCTTAATCTCGTTAACTAAACGGTCGGTAGCATAAGCAAGCAAATCATGCTCGTAAGCAGC
>DAIOHI010000423.1:0-2699 GCA_036744815.1 Paludibacteraceae bacterium | reverse complement strand
CCATTCGTTACGAGCAGCGTGCAAATCGGAGTGGCAGATGCCGCAATACAGTATTTCGATTTGTATATCATGCGCTGTAAGGCTTCTGCGTTTAATATCTAAATGTTTTAAGGCTTCTGTGGCAGCTTCTGTGCCAAATGCTTTTACTTGTTTTGTTTCCATATTTATTTGTTTTTTATCTGTTTGTATTAATTGAAAATTAATCTAAGCTTGTTATTTTAGCGCTTTTATAAGCCAATATCCTCCAATAATCTGCAAAATCATGCCGGGAATGCCGATGCGGAAATCTTGCAGGGCGATATAAATATCTCCGACAAATAAGAATTCGACTAAAGTGCCTGCCAGCTGATAAGATAGAACGACCAAAACCAAAATCAGGATGGATATCCGTTTGAAGTAAGTAGCCGCAAAGCTGGCAGCAAGTGCCAATAGCGATGATTTTATGATAATAACCGGCAGCATCTGCAAAGCGGGCATGCCGAATAATAAATAGTTGACAAGAGGAGAGAGCAGCGCTGTGAGCAGTCCTGCTTTGATGCCGTATTTATAGGCTGCCACGAGAGTGAAAAAATAGATGGGCAGAAACATGATTCCCCCATTAGGAATAAAATGGAATAGTTGCGGCAAGATGATGTTGCCGAGGATGAAGATTAATGCCGTTAAATATGTTTTTACTTCATTGAAATTTAAAGAGTAAAGTCTTATAGTCTCTGTTTTCATATGTCTTTTATTTTAAAAAGTTATATTAATTCCGCCGAAAATCGTTGCTCCCGGCATTGGATAACCGGCATTTATTCCGTAATCCTGTGACAGCAGGTTCTCTCCCTTAGCAAAAAAATTGACAGCCGAGCAGAGGCGGTAGCTGCCGCGTATATTCCATAATAAGAAACTTTCGCTAACAAGCGGATTTGGAGCAACAGAAGTATATAATCCGTTTATATATTGCAGTCCGCTGGATGCAGTCCACCTTCCTTTTGTAAAATCCAAGCCTAGATAGAGCTTATGTTCCGGAGCAGCGATAAGAAGATGCTCCATGTGCAGCCAACTGTAATTTGCCGTAATATTCCATGTCGGATTAATGTGATAAGCCGTATTGAATTCCAAGCCCCAATTCTCTACTTTTCCTGTGTTGACATTTAATGGACGACCGTCGACAGGCATAACCTGTATCATATTATCTCCGTTAATATAGAAAATGTTTAGTCCGTAGATAAATCTATTGTTCAGTAAATGTTGCGAGTATGACAATTCATAATTCCATAATCCCTCCGACCGCAAATCAGGATTGGCAGGACGGAACATATAGAGTTCCCGAATAGTAGGATTACGAAAACCTTTGCTTGCCGCCGCTTTTAAAACTGCATTCGAAGGCAATTGAAGAGAAATACCCGCCTGAGGAATCCACTCATTGCCGACGATGGAGTGATGATTGAAACGGAGTCCGGCATCAAATGCCAGATAACTTCCGAACATCTGCCGGAAATCGACATAACCGGCTATTTCGTTTTCCGATTCATCAGCTATCACTTCTTCGTGTCCATCGCTTACAAAAGCATTCCATGCATTGCCTCCGAATCGGGTATAATCTATCCCTGCCGTCAGACGATTGCCTGTAAACAAAGAAAGACTTTGGTAGTACAAAACACCCAGCATGCGATCTTTGGAATTGAAGCGGTAATCCAGCGGTGATTCATTGGATTTGTAGCCGTCGTTTATTTTGTGTCGTCCCCAATTGTAAAAAAGCTTCAATGCCCCTGAGGTTTTTTCGTAATTATTATCCAAAGATAAGGAAGCCATGCCCCGCGTAATACGAGAGTCGTTGTCGAAAACAGGAGCATCGGAAGCTCCGGGATTGGATGCGTTGAAATGAGTGAGATTTACATCGCCTGACATATTCCATACGGAACTAAGCTCATAACTTGATTTTGCATAAGCCCCATATTGTTCAAACTCCATGTCGGCACGATGTCCGTCCGTGCGATTGTATGAGGCAGTAACTATGCTGCTGAGTCGTCCCCGTTTTATTTGGCTTGCAGCTTCGGTCGTTAGTGTGTTATATGCTCCATAAGCGATGCGTGCATTTGTTTTTACGCCATCTTCTTGCTGTCTGCGGGTTATGATGTTAATAACACCGCCCATTGAATTTGAACCGTATAACACAGATGCCGGACCACGTACAACCTCGACTTTCTCTGCCAGCATTGATTGGTAGGCATCGGCGATGGGATGTCCCATCAATCCCATATATTGCGGATGTCCGTCTATCAGCACCAGCAATCCTGTGGTAGGACTGCCGCCGATTCCGCGCAGACTCATTCCACCGGATCCTCCGGTGGATACGCCATAACCCATAATGCCGCGGCTCGTAATGAAAAGTCCCGGAATCTGCTCGCCCAGAACGGGAAGCAGGGAAGCTTCGTAACGTCCCTCTATTTTATTCCGGTTTACCACCGAAACCGTCATAGGCAGATGGCGCATATTGGTTTCGCTTCGCGTGCCTGTCACAACGACTTCGTCAAGGCGATAAGATTCATCTGCAATGCTGTCGTTCATGTTCTGACCGAACAAAACGGAGGGCAAAAACCCTATGGCAAGAATTACAAAGTACAGCTGTTTGTATGTCATAAAGATGTTATTGCTCATTTGCTCGTTTTTGCTTTGGCTATAAAGCCTTCTATTAATGAAAGTATTACTTCTAA
>DAIOHI010000422.1:0-2711 GCA_036744815.1 Paludibacteraceae bacterium | reverse complement strand
TGGAATAATTGCTTATCTGTATGTAATCGCCATCCGGATAATACTGCATCTGATGTCCAACTCTTTTGCCGTTTTCAAAGTTTTTCTCCGACATCAATCTTCCACTTTCTTTGTCGTAGTACTTTTGCGTACCATGCTCTTCACCACTCAGAAAATTAGCCTCGCTTCTGATACTTCCGTCACTATAATAACTGATTTGCTTGCGCTTATCCCCTTCCACATATTCTTCGGATAATTTTAGGCTGCCATTGGAATTAAACAACTTCCAAATTCCGTCCTTTTTACCCGCCCGATAAAAACCAATCTCCTGAGGAATCCCATTGGCAAACAATTCACCACATTCGCCTTCAAGATATCCATTTTTATAAGTCACATAACTTATTAGCTCGTTGTCATGATAATAAGACCAACGATTTTCGGCATATCCTTTGGCAAATTCAGCATCAAGATGCTCGCTCGCAATGCCTGTTGTGATCCGCACTTTTCCATTCAACAGCGCTTCGCTCGAATCACGCAATTGAGCATAAAGCTGTCCATCGCCCACATTTGTTATCTGAAGACTCTCTATTCTTACTACTGTTTGAGCCGAAAGCCGAGACAAAAGCATTGCGGACAAAACAGAGATTAATATCGCTAATTTAAATTTCATACATTCTTGATTTAGTTAGAATAAAGAAGCTTTAGCTCTTCGTAAAAGAAGCTGCAAAGATACATTTTGTTGAGCTAAATTGAAAACGAAACAAGCCTACTTATCCGACATCCTAATTATAAACAAAAATATCTTGCGCTAGCTGCTGGCATACTTTTTGTCAAAGTCTTTATTTTCTAAAATAAAAAACAAACAAATGATTTAACTATGAAGAAAACGTTTCTATTTGCAGTCATAACTGTGTTTGCATCTTGTATTTTCACTTCCTGCGACAACAACGAACCTAAAAACAAAGACAACCCTAAGAACGATAACGAAAAAACAACCTTAACCCTAAGCGGAAGTTTAAAATATATAGAAGGCACTTCCGATGATTATGTTATCAAAGACGTTACAGATCAAATTGATGAAATACGTGTTTCGGTAAGCTATGGTGAAAAACATTCTAAAGATACTGTCTTTGCCAAGACAACTGTGTCCAATGGAAAATTCAGCATAACCCTCCCTACTCCCGGAGATGAACTACTTTCACTATTATTTACAGGAAATGAATCAGAAACAATTATTATCAGTGACAAAAATGCAAAAGGGCTTTTCGTTTATCCCAGTGAAGAATTCGATGCATACAAAAACGATGAAATGATCAGCCATGTATTCAGATTAAGCTTGAAAGGCTCTTCTCAAGAAAGTGCTACATCTTACATATATAGCGACAGAGACTTTACCATGACAGGACAGCACGGTTCAGATGAAACTATTTTTTACAAATACAATTTATCGTTCAAAAAAGGATGGAATACATTTGTTCTTAAAGGAAAAAAAGAAGGAAACACCAGCGTTCAGGAGTATTCATCTGAAAATGAACCTAGCAACACAATGTGGCTAGTAAACCTCAATAAATAATCAACAGAAGCATCATTAACACGAAGAGATAAACTTCCTCTTCAGAAAATAAAGGAGAAAGAAGTGCCACCTAAAGCGACTCTTTCTCCTTTTCTTTATTCCCCACCCGAGGCTCCACTTTATCTATTAGCTACGCCATAAGGTAGAATTAAGCATAATGACATATTGAATTAAGATTATGCAAAGGTTAAATTACATCTGACTTATATATATTAATTTTTTAGCTTATATATACTAAATATTTGATTTATATGAATCAAGCATCTAATATATATAAGTCAGATATAATTTGTACCTTCGAGCAGACTAAACTGACGACACAGTGGCAATAGTTTTACACGTAAACCCAACTAAATTATCTGTATGTTATGAGCATCAAGTACAAAATGGTAAGGCGGGGAGATTATATCAACCCCGAAGGAAAGAAAAAAGAGGGTTATTACCCGCAGGTTGTTCGCTTGGATACATTAAAAATCCGCGAGTTGTCGAAGCTTGCTTCGAGTGAAACCACACTACACCGCATCGAGATAGAAGCGTCGCTCCGTATGGTAATAGATCACATTGAGAAGGAGTTGCTGAACAGTAATCATGTTTGCCTCGATGGTTTCGGTACTTTCTCGCTTTCAGCCGAAAGCATACGTCGAGCCGAGAATCCGGATGACATTCGTGCGGAATCCATCAAAGTGAAGCGGGTGGTATTCATCCCCTCCAAAACCTTGATGAAACGAATAAAGAACGCTAAATTTGAGAGAATGAGGTAAGAATTATTGCTTGTTTCAGACCTGTTTCTTTATTTTTCTAGCAAGAAAGAAATCTATTAAAAGTAGAAACAAAGCTATGGAAGCAATAAACACATAGAGTTTTATTGTTTCGTTTTGCGAATCAAGATTTGAAAACATCATCGACAACCTACTCCAAAGGCTCAGAAGATAATCTTTGAGTAGGAGTATGCTGCCGGTAACCATTCCCACCGAAACAAGACCAACCAAAAATATGCTCGCCCAGTATTGCCTCTTTTGCTTTTTCTCGGCAGCAAGAAGTATTTTATCCATTATGGAAGCATTAAAATCCGCCGGAGGATTTGCCTTCTTGTTTTCAGCAAAGTACTGCTTTAATATTTTATCCTGTTTCATTATTCCGTCATTAATTTGAATAGTTT
>DAIOHI010000421.1:0-2712 GCA_036744815.1 Paludibacteraceae bacterium | reverse complement strand
GTTTCGTTTCCTGCAAAACCGCCATATACAGAAACACCGTCTTTCATAAAAAAGCCTCCTTGATAAGTTCCTGAAGCAACCCAAATAGCGTCGCCGGATTGAGCATTATCAAGCGTTTCCGATAAATTGTTTGAAGCGTTTTCCCAAGATTTTCCATCCTTATTTCCATTTCCGGTTTGAGTAACGTAATAAGTTTGTTGCGAAAATATAACCTGACTTGCGATGACGGCTATAATTGTTAATAGTATTCTCATGGATAATATATTATTGAATGATTATTTTAGTTCTGTCTGCTTTATTTGTATCGGAAGATTTTATTTCTAAAATATATACGCCTTTGTTTAATGGGATTTCAACTTGCGATGAGGTCAATAAAGCTTGTGCTGCAATAGCGCCTTGTAAGTTGAAAATGTTACAAATAAGTTCTTCGCCTTCGTTGTTAAGAATAACTAACTTCTGATTTTCGGAATAAGCTTTGATGTTGTACAACGGATTGATATTTTTCGTAGAAGTATAATCAGGAACTTTTCCCAACAATTGAATTTCGGAAACGTGTGTCATGTCTCCTCCATTGTTTGCAGTTACTTCCAAACGATAGTATAGATAATCACGGGCATTTGGTACCGAAAATTTCATGTTCGCGTAATTACTTGCAGGAAACTCAAAGTCGTTGTATTCGGCAATTGTAGCCCAAGTGATGCCCCAATTATCGGAAGCAAGCAGACGGAAATCACGCGGATTTCTGTTCATGTTGGAAACGGCTCCAATAGCAATAGAAAATTCTTTCACAATCACTTCCGATTTAAAATCGTATTGAATCCAAAACGATGTACCATTGACGGTATATTTGTTTTTGATGCCATCCACAGCGCGCGAAGCAACTTCGATATATGAATCACCTGTGATTCCGTTGTCCGAAAAACTATAAACACCGTTAATGCCCGTCGCGCTTTCCTGATTCGTGTTTTTTCCGGAAACATCAACTTGAATAAGATCTTCGGGATAGTTGCCTCCTTCCGCACCAGGATAGCCGAAAAGTTGAAACTCAGCCAATGAAATATTGTCTTGTCCGCTGTATTTCAATCTGAAATGAGTGAAACTTCCTTTTGTTTCTAAATCCACTCGTCCTACCTGTCCGGCTTCGCCTTTTATGCTTTTTGCTTCATCCGAATCAATAGTTATTGCGGCGCTTGTCCAGTTTTGTTTGTCGTTGGAAGCAAGTAGTTGAACATTGTTGATGTTCACTTTTTGCTGCGGATTTCCACTATAAATCAAAAAACCGGAAATATACATTGGAATGTCAAATTCAAAATCAACTTCCATGTTGTTCGAATTTGTTACGCTGTAGAGCGTAGATTCATTTTTATCGGTAAGATTTTGTATGTTCTCTGTAAAAGAAGATGTTATATTTGCCTCATTAGTGTAATCCCAATGAAATATATTGGATGAGTTTTGTGAAATAAGCGAAAACGAAAGAAACAATAACAAAAGGAGTAATTGTGTTTTTCTCATGTTTTTTTGATTTTTAAGTATTTAGTTGATAATTATCCGCGATGCATAAGTCTTATATGCATCGCGTTTTTTATGTTCTTATTCATTCGAAAATGAATATGGATAATCTGATTTGTTAATTCCACGCGAATAATTAGGTGTTTCATTCATTTTGAATTGAATTTTTGCACCTTTCGTAAGTGTAGAATGATTGAAATAATTCTTTGTATATTTATTTCCATTCAACTTCAAATCTTGAATGTAGCGTGTCGATTGATTGTTTCCATCGGCAATAATTTC
The DNA here is from genome assembly GCA_036744815.1 of Paludibacteraceae bacterium. Lineage (GTDB taxonomy): Bacteria > Bacteroidota > Bacteroidia > Bacteroidales > Paludibacteraceae > H1. The sequence continues at coordinate 921 of DAIOHI010000421.1, read as the reverse complement.
AACTTTATTTCCATTATCCAAGTGAATAGTAGCTTTAGGAAATAATGGAGCTCCGATTACGTATTCGTCCGTTCCGGGGCAAACCGAATAAAAACCGAGTGCGGAAAACACATACCAAGCCGAAGTTTGTCCGTTGTCCTCATCACCACAATAACCATCGGCGTTTGGTGTGTAGAGGCGCTCCATTGCTTCACGAATCCAATATTGCGTTTTCCAAGGCTCTCCGGCGTAGTTGTATAGGTAAATCATGTGTTGTATCGGTTGATTCCCATGCGCATATTGTCCCATGTTAATGATTTGCATTTCGCGCATTTCATGAACAAGAAAACCACGAGTGTCTGTTCCCGGACCAAAAGTAGGAGGCATAGCAAAAACAGAATCAAGCATGTAAACAAATGTTTTTTCACCGCCCATAAGACCGATAAGTCCTTGAATGTCGTGAAAAACTGACCATGAATAATGCCAACTGGATCCTTCTGTGAAGGCATCCCACCATTTTTCGGCTACGAAATTAGCTTGAAAGCTTCCGTCTGCATTTCGTCCGCTCATCAGATTGAAAGGCTTATTGAAGATGTTTTTATAATTCATCGCTCTGTTTTTATATACGCTTAATTCCGATTCGGGACGACCAAGCTTTTTACCCATTTGATAAATACACCAGTCATTATAAGCGTATTCAAGCGTTCGCGCGCCGCTTTGATTTAGATTGTAAGGTACATATCCTAGCTTGTTGTATTCTTTGTAACCGTATCTTCCCGATGAATTTACTTTCGGGTGTACATTATTGGCTCCATGCAAAAGTCCTTGATACATTTTTTCTGCATCTGTTTTGATAATGCCTTTCAAAAAAGCATCTGTTACTACCGAAGCTGAATTATTTCCAACCATACAATCTCGGTGTCCGGGACTTGCCCATTCGGG
>DAIOHI010000420.1:2426-2718 GCA_036744815.1 Paludibacteraceae bacterium | reverse complement strand
ATCAACATTATATTCTTTTTTGATCTTTTTTATCACGTCGCCCCATGAGAATGTAAAATTCTCATTTATCCTATCCCAATCATAATTATTTATCCTATTTCCTTTTTTGTCATAATACTTCTCAAAAGCGTACAATTCTGTTGTAGCACCCTTATAGTAACCTCTCTCAAAAGCCAAAGAATTGTTATCTTTATAATAGTACCTTAAAAAACAAAGATCTGACCCTTCGACCAATTCATTAATTGAAAAAATTGTATCGTTTGAGGAAATCTGTATCCACCGTCCTTTATAC
>DAIOHI010000420.1:1509-2416 GCA_036744815.1 Paludibacteraceae bacterium | reverse complement strand
TGTTTGTGCTTCGGTACGGTTCGAATAAAAGGAAGTGTCGAGATTAAAATCTCGATATTTGTTCAAGTCAAACTTTTCTGTTGTTCTATTGCCTACTGCTTTGGGCGTATCTGTCGCTTCTTGTCCACAAATATAAGTAGTTGAACTGATAAATTGTAAGACTAACAAAAAGCAAATTGTTGATTTGACGTTTCTCATATTGTTTATTTCTTAAAAAGTAACTCCGCTCCCGCAAGTTTGCAACTTGTGGATTGCTTTGTTTTTTGCTCTGACGCGCAACACACCGATTATAAATCGGCGTGAGCGAGGGGACATAATTTTTTATTTCTCTTTTGGTAGCCTAAAAATTATTGGCAAAGTATAATACACATCCACAGCTATTCCATTTTGCTTTCCCGGATTCCATTTGGGCATATTTTTTATTAAACGAACAGCTTCTTTATCACAATCAGGGTCTAACGTTCGTAGTACAGTAATATCTGTTATCGAACCGTCTTTAAGAACAACAAAACGAATATATACACATCCTTCAACACCTTTATATACACTAGATAGATATTGTATGTTTTCTTGTATATATTTAAACAGTTTTTCTTCTCCGCCAGGAAATTCAGGCATTTGCTCCACAGAATAATATATGTCTCTTTCTCTTTTCCATTCCAACGTTTCTATATCCCTTTTTAAAAGTCGCTTCCAGATTTGATCCAAAGGTGTTAGACATTCATATAAAAAGTATTTCTTAGAATCTTCATCAAATTCTTTTGATACAATTTTATTATTTGAAGCATCTACCCCTTCGTTCCCAAAAATAGGTGCGACCAATTTTCCATTTACGCTTCTGTCTTTATATATAATTAAAAAGCGAGGTTTATCTTGTCCTATAAGAATAGGTGAAATAGAAGCCTGC
>DAIOHI010000420.1:1029-1423 GCA_036744815.1 Paludibacteraceae bacterium | reverse complement strand
GCCGACTTTTATAGAAGAGTTTGAAGAGCGTGTTACCTTAAATTTAGTTTTAGAAAAGTAATATCCCTCGACTGCTATGTGAAGTGACGGATTATAAGCCCTTAACCAATTTTTAAACGGAATACGCGCAGGATCGCAAGCTTTGATTTCAAATGTTTTTCCTAAAAAACAAAGCGCTATAGTTAATATGAATACTATTTCTTTCATTATAATAATACTATTATTTCTCTATTTTTCATTCGTTTAATCTTACGACTCCTCGCTTCCCGTCGGAGCGGATTTGTAATCCGTCTCTCCTTTGAATAAGATAAGGATTTACAATCCGCTTAAAAGTGCTTTTCGTTTCGGATTATAAATCTTTACAGTCCGTCAAGCGGGATTGCAAATCCCGCTT
>DAIOHI010000420.1:0-1019 GCA_036744815.1 Paludibacteraceae bacterium | reverse complement strand
TTTTCAAGCAAACCTTTCATTTGTTCGTGCATCATCGCACCCATTCCGGTTTGTTCTTTTTGGCTGGAGTCATAATTCATCTGCATTCCGCCCGCATTCATGTCCATTTTGATGGTTCCGTACTTTACCTCATAGGTATAAATTGCATCAGTAAAATCAGTCACTTTCATATCCATATCCATTTTCGTTTTAATTTATATTGTATTATTTCCTTTTGCCATTCCCCTCGCTCGCTGAACCCTATATTCACAACAATGCGCAATCCGCTTATCGTAAACGACAGTTCAAATTGCGCATTATTTTGTTTTTTTAAGGCTTCGCTTTACCTTTTTACCACCACTCCCATAGCTTCGAGATGTTGATTATCCTTAAGCAGCACTTTGGCGTAGTCCATCACTTCGCGGTACTTTTCGTGAATAGCGTCGAAAGCTTTGTCGCGGACTTCGCTTGCTACCTGAGCTTCGGATGTCTCCTTTTTCTGACTTTCTTTCAGAGCCTGCAAACTTGCAATGGCTTCTAAAGCTTGGCTGATATCCGCCTCGCTGATGCTTAGTTTTGCTACATCGGCTTTGAGCGTTTCCGAAGCGGACAGCTGTCCGTAAAAATTCAATACCAACTGTATCCAATTAGCATAAGCCGTTTTTGTAGCTTGATTAAGCATTAAAATAGTTTGCGCCGCCAAATTCTTTCGAAACAAGACACGACATAAATCTCTATGCCGAAGGAATGTTTCGTTTACGGAATCCTTCTGTTTATTAAATTTTTCCGTTTCCTCGTACTGCTCACTTTGCTCTCTCTTATAGGCTTGACTAAGATTTTCGAGCTCGATTGTTTCGTTAAGCATATTTTCAAAAGATTCTTTCGTGTAGCCTACCGTCACAAAGTAAGGTAAGATGGCTGGGAGCTGCGCGTTCGTAAACGCCAATTTCATTTTCGCGATCCATTCGTCCATGGATACATAATGACTTTTAGATGGAGCAGATGTTTCTCCGCTCGTGTTTTCAATAGGTTTTTCCATA
>DAIOHI010000419.1:0-2720 GCA_036744815.1 Paludibacteraceae bacterium | reverse complement strand
TCGAAACCAAATTCGAGCAGAACGCTTATTAAAAAATCAATGCTTGTTTTCTCTCCTACCCGCAACTTTATCGTGTTTTTCTTTATTCCTTCGGAGGAAATTACCTTTTGCATCAATGCTTCAGGATAAGTGAAAACCAAACAAGGTAAAGTGGAGTTTCCCAAACGATTCAAGACTTCGGTACGAAGAATTTCATTCGCGGCATCGAGCTGAGAAAGCTTAATGGCTTTTTTGTAGGATGAAGGAAAGAAATAAACTTCATTTTCCGACAAAACATGCTTTACATCGTGGTAAAAGTAAGCAGCTTGATCGGCATCATCGGCAACAAAAATATGCGTTTGAGTCTTTTTCTTAAACAAAGAAGCCAAGACTAAAGACAATGAAGAAGCGCTCAAACCGGAAATTTTCACATTCGGTTCGGAGGAATCTGCCCATTCAGAAATCGCCTCTATTTGAGGGTGACGAGCATAAAGTGATTGAAAATCGTTAAGATCCAACGTTCAGATTTTTGGACTGCAAAAGTAGCAAAATCTATTGAAAAGAAAAAGAGTTCAATAACTTATTTTAAAAACAAGGATTATTGTTAATTGTCTATGTTCCAAAGCTCTTTGTCACTTGCTCTTTGTGCTTTGTTATAAACGACTGTGACAAAACATATTTTTTCATTATCTTTGCTTCTGTTTGTAAACTAACTTATCACATATTTATCTGCAACAAATTATATGCTTCAAATAGACGACAGCGTCATTAGTCTCGATTTACTTGACGAACATTTTATCTGCGATTTATCCGTTTGCAAAGGCTGTTGCTGCATCGAAGGTGATGCCGGTGCACCACTCGAAGAAGAAGAAATCGCTATCATTGAAGACCTTCTGCCTATTATTTGGGACGACCTGTCGGATAAATCGAAAAAAGTGATCAAAGAGCAAGGCGTTTTTTATATCGACTGGGACAAAGAACCGGTTACTTCAATTGTAGATGGAAAAGAATGCGTTTTTACTTATACCGACAAAAACGGCATTTGCAAATGCGCTATCGAAAAAGCTTTTCGCGAAGGAAAAACGGACTTTTACAAACCAATTTCCTGTCATTTATATCCGGTTCGTTTACATAAATACGATAATTTTTTAGCTGTAAATTACCATCAATGGTCGATATGCAACTGCGCGAGAGTATTGGGAAAAAAGGAAAAACTTCCCGTATATCAATTTCTGAAAGAGCCTTTGACGCGTAAATTCGGCAAGGAATGGTTCGAGCAATTGGAAATTGCAGACAAGGAATTAAAAAGATAGAATTTACATAACTGAAAGACAGTTGCATATAAATCATGTTTGATAAAATTATAAACACATGAAAATATTAATTGACAAACAAATCAAAGAAGCCGATCGTATAACAATAAAAAATGAGCCAATTGCCTCCATTGATTTGATGGAACGTGCCTCGCATGTTATTGCCAAATGGTTTGAAAACAACATCGCGACAGAAAAAAACTTATTTTTCTTTATCGGAAAAGGAAATAACGGTGGCGACGGACTGGCTGTAGCTCGTTTACTTTCGGAAAAAGGATATCGCTGTTCGCTTGGGTTAGTGGCTGAACAAAGCGAAATGACCGAAGAATGCAAAATAAATTTCGAACGGCTACCAAAAGAGATTTCCGTTTATCAAGGCAATGAAATTTCTGTTCCCGAAGATGCCGTGATCATTGATGCGATATTAGGAACCGGCTTTAGAGGAAGTTTAGATGAAAGGATCGCAGCTGTTGTCGAAAAGATAAATTCACTATCGAATACCGTAATTTCAATCGATTTACCTTCGGGGATGAAGACTGAATTTGGCAATTTGGATCAAAAAATCGTCAAAGCCGATATTACTCTTACCTTACAATTTCCAAAATTAGCCATGTTGCTATCTATAGCCGGCGAATGCTGCGGTAAAATCGAAGTATTGCCAATAGGGCTCGATAGCGATTTTCTACAACAAGCCGAAACAAAACTTCATTACATTTGCAAGGATGATATAAAAAGCATAAAAAAGTCCCGAAATAAATTTACTTATAAAAGCAATTTTGGACATGCTTTGTTGATCTGCGGTTCGGAAACAATGGCTGGAGCCGCGTTGCTTGCAACAAAGGCAGCTTTGCGCTCCGGATGTGGATTAGTTACGCTACATCTGCCCGAACGCGATCGTATGGCTGCGCAAGTTGCTTGTCCATCGGCAATATTAAGTTTGGATCCTTCCTCGCATTATTCCATTCCTCCTACGGATTTATCGAAATATTCCGTTATTGGAGTGGGATGTGGAATGGGGCAAGGCACACAAACGGAAAAAGCTTTTAAGCAATTGATGGAAATGGTAAAACAGCCGATGGTATTAGATGCCGACGCGTTAAACATCCTTGCTAAAAGTCGCGAACTACAACTTTATATTCCGGCATTTTCGATCCTCACGCCGCACATAGGCGAATTACGCCGACTCTTGGGTTCGTGGAAAAGCGAACAAGAAAAACTTAAGCTAACAAAAGCACTTGCAGCAAGATTGCGCTCTGTGATTGTTGTGAAAGGAGCCCACAGCATGGTTTGCATGCCCGATGGAAGATTGTATTTCAATTCGACCGGAAACAGCGGAATGGCAAAAGCCGGAAGCGGAGATGTGTTGACCGGGCTACTTACCGGATTGATGGCGCGTGGCTACAACTCGGAAGAAGCGGCACTGCTTGG
>DAIOHI010000418.1:0-2747 GCA_036744815.1 Paludibacteraceae bacterium | reverse complement strand
CAGTTTTGCACAGTAATAATTGACAATCTAAAATCGTAAATCAACAATCTAAAATAAAAAATATGAACTTCAATAATTTTACAATCAAAGCACAGGAAGCTGTTCAGGAAGCCATCAATTTGGTAAGCGCAAAAGGACAGCAGTCCATCGAGCCGGCTCACTTACTGAAAAGCGTGATGCAAAAAGGCGAAGATGTAACGAACTTTTTGTTCGGAAAGCTCGGCGTTAGCGTCAGTACGATTAACAGCGTGGTGGATGCAAAAATCGACAGCTACCCCCGCGTGTCGGGCGGCGAGCCTTATTTAAGCCGCGAGGCAAATGCGGTATTACAAAAAGCAGTTTTGCTTTCGTCCAAAGCGGGCGATCAATTCGTGTCGCTCGAATATATCTTGCTGGCATTAGTTGTCGAAAAAAGCGACATCTCGCAAGTGTTGAAAGACGCGGGCATCAGCGAAAAAAACTTACAGTCGGCTATCAACGAGCTTCGCAAAGGCGCAAAAGCCAATTCGGCATCGGCTGAGGATAATTACAATTCCATCAGCAAATATGCTGTCAATCTTAACGAACAGGCGCGCGCCGGAAAGCTCGATCCTGTTATCGGGCGCGACGAAGAAATCCGCCGTGTATTACAGATTTTGAGCCGTCGGACGAAAAACAATCCGATACTTATCGGCGAACCCGGAACGGGAAAAACCGCCATTGCCGAAGGATTGGCGCAACGTATCGAACGTGGCGATGTACCCGAAAACCTGAAAACAAAACAGGTTTATTCCCTCGATATGGGTGCGCTCGTTGCCGGAGCTAAATACAAAGGCGAATTTGAAGAGCGTCTGAAGTCCGTCGTTAATGAAGTGATAAAAGCCGAAGGCGAAATCATTCTGTTTATCGACGAAATTCACACTCTTGTGGGTGCTGGAAAGGGCGACGGAGCAATGGATGCTGCCAACATTTTGAAACCTGCTTTAGCGCGTGGCGAATTGCGTTCTATCGGTGCTACAACTTTGGATGAATACCAAAAATACTTCGAGAAGGATAAGGCTCTCGAACGCCGTTTCCAAATCGTGATGGTGGACGAGCCCGACGAGGCAAGCACGATTTCCATTCTTCGTGGATTAAAAGAGCGTTACGAAAATCACCACAAAGTGCGTATCAAGGATGATGCGATTATTGCCGCTGTGGAACTGTCGAGCCGTTACATCACCGATCGTTTTTTGCCCGACAAAGCTATCGATTTGATGGACGAAGCCGCTGCCCGATTGCGTTTGGAAGTTGATTCCGTGCCCGAAGACTTGGATAAAGCGCAGCGCAATATCAAGCAATTGGAAATCGAACGTGAAGCCATCAAGCGAGAAAATGACAAAGAGAAACTCGAACGCCTCAACAAAGAGATTGCCGATCTGAAAGAAGAAAGCAAAGAGTTGCAGGCTAAATGGCTGTCGGAAAAGAAACTGATCGACGAAATTCAACAAAAGAAAATCGACATCGAGAACTTTAAATACGAAGCCGAACGTGCCGAACGTGAAGGGGATTATGGCAAAGTAGCTGAAATTCGCTACGGAAAAATCAAAGAAGCCGAAGCTCGTATTATCGAGGTTCAAAGCGAATTAGCAAACATACAAGGCGCTTCGGCGATGATAAAAGAAGAAGTCGATAGCGAAGATATTGCCGACGTAGTTAGTCGTTGGACAGGCATTCCGGTAAATAAAATGTTGCAAAGCGAAAAGGAAAAATTACTGCATCTGGAAGAAGAGCTTCATGAACGCGTTATCGGGCAAGACGAAGCCATACAAGCCGTTGCCGATGCTGTGCGTCGCAGCCGTGCCGGGTTGCAAGACCCGAAACGTCCGATTGGTTCTTTTATCTTTTTGGGAACGACCGGTGTGGGAAAAACCGAACTGGCAAAAGCCTTGGCAGAATATCTTTTCGATGACGAAAATATGATGACACGCATTGACATGAGTGAATATCAGGAGAAATTCTCCGTTACACGTCTTATCGGTTCGCCTCCGGGATACGTCGGTTACGACGAAGGCGGTCAACTTACCGAAGCGATTCGTCGCAAACCCTATTCCGTTATTTTATTCGACGAAATAGAGAAAGCGCATCCCGATGTATTCAACGTGTTGTTGCAAGTATTGGACGACGGACGTTTGACCGACAACAAAGGACGTGTGGTGAACTTTAAAAACACCATCATCATCATGACATCCAACATGGGGTCGGCGGTTATTCGAGAGAATTTTGAGCAAATAAACGAAGTGAATCGGGAAGAAATAATCGAAAGCACCAAACAAGAAGTACTCGATTTGTTAAAACAAACAATCCGTCCCGAATTCTTGAATCGAATTGACGAAATCATCATGTTTTCGCCGCTGCATCAAAACGAGATCAAGGAGATTGTGCGCTTACAAATAAAAGCTGTGGAGCAAATGTTGCAAAAGAACGGCATACAAATTCGCCTCAGCGAAAAGGCAATCGATTTTATCACCAAAGAGGGCTACGATCCACAATTCGGTGCTCGTCCGGTGAAGCGTGCCATACAACGCCATTTGTTAAATGATTTGTCGAAAGCAATTATTGCCGGAACGGTGCAAAACAACAAGATAATTGATGTGGATTGCGTGAATAATCAGTTGATTTTTTCGAATAAATAAGTCTTTGCAAAATATCATTTGAACGAAGAGTTAGATTCTAAATTAGAGAATCTAACTCTTTTTATTTAATGGAATTTCAAGGTCAAATTCCCT
>DAIOHI010000417.1:0-2757 GCA_036744815.1 Paludibacteraceae bacterium | reverse complement strand
AAGTAGAAGCTTATGTTGCAGCAACGAAAAAACGTACCGAACGCGAACGCATTACCGATCGACGTGTTACGGGAGTTTTCTCCGGCTCTTACGCCATAAATCCGATTAGCGGAGAAACTATTCCTGTTTGGATTTCGGATTATGTATTGTCGGGTTACGGCACAGGCGCTATTATGGCGGTTCCGGCGCACGACAGTCGCGACTATGCTTTTGCGAAACACTTCAATTTGCCCATCCTTCCGCTTATTGAAGATTGCGATGTGAGCGAAGAAAGCTTCGATGCTAAAGAAGGAATTATGGTAAATTCCGGCTTTTTGAATGGATTGACCGTTCCGCAAGCTATTAGCAAAGCAAAGGAATATATCGAAGAAAATAACTTGGGAAAAGTAAAGGTTAACTTTCGTTTACGCGATGCTATTTTCAGCCGTCAGCGTTATTGGGGAGAGCCTTTTCCTGTATATTATAAAGATGGAATGCCTTATATGATTCCGGAAGCATGTTTGCCTTTGGAATTGCCCGAAGTGTCGAAGTTTTTGCCAACCGAAACTGGCGAACCGCCACTCGGCAACGCTTCGGTTTGGGCTTGGGACACGGCAAATAATAAAGTGGTAGAAACAAGCAAAATCGACAAAAAAACGATTTTCCCAATAGAACTTTGCACGATGCCGGGCTTTGCCGGTTCGTCGGCATATTTCCTGCGCTATATGGATCCGAAAAACGAACAAGCCTTGGTTGACGGAAAAGTAAACGACTATTGGCGCAATGTCGATTTGTATATCGGAGGAACGGAGCATGCTACCGGACACTTGATTTACAGCCGTTTTTGGAATAAATTCCTCTTTGATTTGGGCGTAATTTGCGAAGATGAACCATTCAAGAAGTTGATTAATCAAGGAATGATTCAAGGGCGAAGCAGCTTTGTGTATCGTGTCAATAACACGAATAAGTTCGTTTCTCTCAATCTGAAAGATCAATACGAAAGCACAGCTTTGCACGTAGATGTAAATATCGTTTCGAACGATGTGCTGGATGTTGAAGCCTTTAGGAAATGGCGTCCGGAGTTTGCAAACGCTGAATTTATTCTGGAAGACGGAAAATATATTTGCGGATGGGCGGTTGAGAAAATGTCGAAATCGATGTTCAACGTGGTGAATCCCGATGATATTGTAGAGAAATACGGCGCCGACACTTTGCGTTTGTACGAAATGTTCCTCGGTCCTTTGGAACAATCCAAACCTTGGGATACAAATGGGATTGATGGTGTGCACCGCTTCTTGAAACGTTTATGGTCGCTTTTCTACAAAGAAGATCGGCTTTTGATAAACAACGATGAAGCGACAGCCGAAGAGTTGAAAGCCTTGCATAAAGCGATTAAGAAAATTTCCTTTGATATTGAAAATTTCTCATTCAACACTTCTGTATCGGCATTTATGATTTGCGTAAATGATTTATTCTCTCTGAAATGCAGCAAAAAAGCCATTCTTGAGCCGTTGACTATTTTGTTAGCGCCTTTTGCTCCGCATATCGCTGAGGAAATGTATCATTTGTTGGGCAACGAAGGAACGGTATGCGATGCTACCTTCCCCGTTTGCAACGAAAGTTATTTGGTGGAAGCATCGGTTAAATATCCGATATCTTTCAATGGAAAAGTGCGTTTCACACTCGAACTTCCTGCCGATATGAGCAAGGAAGAGGTGGAGAAAGTCGCATTGGCGAACGAACAAACCGCTAAGTTTTTGGAAGGCAAAGCACCGAAAAAAATAATTGTTGTTCAAGGGAAAATTGTAAATATTGTTCTGTAAATAACAATGGAAAAAATAGTCAAAAAGCCTATGGGTTATCTGAAAACCTTTTATTGGCGCGATTATCTATATATTACTTTTGGACTTGTACTTTATGCCGTGGGTTTGATTGGTTTTATCAAACCGGTAGGCGTCGTTACCGGCGGATTGGCTGGTGTGTCGCTTTTGGTCGAATACGCCACTCAAGGCACAATTCCTTTGCAGACTACTTATTTTGTAGTCAATATGCTACTTTTGCTTGTGGCGTTGAAAGTTCTTGGTGTCAAATTTCTCGTCAAAACCATTTATGGAGTAGTTGCGTTGACGCTTTTACTGACGCTGATGCAATCCATCATCACAAGACCTCTTATTGAAGAAGAACCTTTGATGTCGGCAATTATCGGGGCTATGCTTTGCGGTGCGGGCATTGGTATGGTATTTAATTCTAACGGAAGCACAGGAGGAACGGATATCGTTGTCGCCATTATTAATAAATATCGGAATATTGCTTTCGGTCGCGGGATGATGTTTTTGGATTTGATAATTGTTGCATCGTCTTATTTCGTATTTCGGGATGTGATAAAAATTGTGCACGGAGCCATCGTTTTAGGGGTGATGACTTATACCATTGATATGGTGATTAATGGTTTCCGCCAGTCGGTGCAGCTACTTATTATGTCTCATAAATACGAAGAAATTGCCGATATGATCAATCGGGATATGAAGCGAGGATGTACCGTTTTGGACGGAATGGGTTGGTACACCAAACAACCGGCTAAAGTGATTTTGGTACTTGCGCGTCGTGCCGAAGCCACCGATCTTTATCGTCATATTAAGGAAATAGACGAAAAAGCTTTTATCAGCCAAAGTGTGGTACGTGCTGTTTATGGACAGGGTTTCGATGAATTGAGAATGAATAAAAAATCCACTAAGCACAAAGACGACGACAATATACCAATCGAAGAAAAGCAACAAT
>DAIOHI010000416.1:0-2773 GCA_036744815.1 Paludibacteraceae bacterium | reverse complement strand
GCATCAGACTTGCAGAACGGCCGTCTGGGAGTTTTGTTTCCCGCGCAAGTTTCGCCTCGATTGACAGGACTAGCTTCTGCCAAGTGTATGTGATGATAACAGCCGTAAAAAAACACATTAGACATTCTACTTACAGAGTTAGACAATAATAAAACTAATACCTATTGTTCGAAAATTGTTACAACTGCAAAAAGAAGTCTAATGTGTCGTTTTTATAGAAATAGCTTTTAACTAAAAGCTTATGGAATCAGAACTTCCACAGCTTCGTTATAATTCCAGCGTCTTGTTCCACTACCTTGAGGTGTATCGTAATTAATACGTGCAGCAGCTCGTACAAAAACCGTCCGTCCGGAAGGGATCGTACCTTGCGACTCGATCGTTACTGTTTTTCCTAATAGTGAGCTAAAACCCGAACCTGTGTATTCTATTTTGTTCGACCAACGTTCGTCGCGAGCACGGTAACCCACCGTTGACGAGTAGCTGACAAAGAGTTGAACATCTGTTACGTTAAGAAAACTGGCGCTATATCCTCCCATTGCTTCTATTTTAGAACGGAAATCTTCTTCGGATACTGCGCGTGTAACACGAACCTTAGCTGTTACTTTACCATTGCTGACGGTAGGTTCGCTTACCCATTCTACCTTAAGAAAAGGCTGTACCTCAAATTTTACTTTTGTAACACCTTTGATATCCATGGTTTTTGTTTCATCAGCCAAAAGGGTTCCGTTGGCATCTTCGCGCACCAAAGGAATAAAAGGTCCGTCGATACGGATATTGTAGTTTCCCTTAAATATTTTAGTGTTTTGAAACTCACCGTTCATCATACAATAGAAATCGGGGTTATGAGTTACATTTTCGCCGTAGCTCAATTCGGTTAATCTTACCCGTATTCCTTCACTTCCTTGATCTGTAAGCACCGGTTCACCGGTTAACACATCAACGACTTCGCCTTGTATTGTTTCTGCCGGTTCAGCATAGTTATCTATTTCGAACAAACCACATGCACTGAAAGAAAACAGAGCTCCGAATAAAAGATATACTGTTATTTTTTTCATGTTCTTTATCATTAAAGTTGTTATTTTATCTATTAGGTTGTTGGTCTATAACCAAACTTTTCGAAACTTCTCCACTCGGTATTGAAAAATAATAATCGAGAACGGTATATTCAAATGTTTTTTGACTCACGGCTTGAAAATGAGCGTCAAAAAAGTATTTTCCTGTTTCGGTAGAAAAGAAAGGATACAAACCGCGGAAACGATATCGAGCATTGTTGCTGTAAGAATCTTTGTTCTTTGTTTCTCCCCAAAATCCATCTCTACCTTCGTAGTGCCATACACGCCAACGTCTCAAATCCCATTTGGTTTTGTGCTCAAGTGCAAGTTCTTTGCGGCGTTCCTTGCGAATGATGTTACGGCTGTTGTCATCAGAAGTCAGCGAAGTTGCCAGTAATGTTGCTCCGGCTCGTTCGCGAATATCATTAACCGCTGTTGTAGCAACAGTTAGCAGATCATCTCCGTCGGGTGATGTAACGCCAGCCAAAGATAATTCCATAGCAGCCTCTGCTGCATTTAACAATACTTCGGCATAACGCATCAAAACAAAAGGTTGTTCTGAATTTCCTTCTTTTGCTTCAAAAGAGGGATTAGGATTCAACCATTTTCTCATATACAAACCTGTTAAGCAAGCTTCTCCATTTCCGTAGAAAGGTCCGTTTGCTCCGGAAGCTGTAATCGTATCACCATTGTAAGGTACAAGTTCTTGACTTTTTCCCGAGTTAACGCTTAAGTACAATGTTTTTGGTGTTTTTTTATAAGCATCCAAATGTTGATACAATGTACCGGCATTACTATAAGAATAATCAGAGAATAAAGGTTTCACGGGAGCCGATCCGGTATATACTCCGTTACGAATCTCAATTTCTTTTCCTTTAAATACATCGCCCGGAAAAATCACATAAGCACGCAGGCGAGGTTCGGCATTTGCAAAAAAATCAAGTGGATTATCGTACATCACATAATTACCGTTGGTATTCGAAGTGCCATCCGTTACTTTTATGCTTCCATCGGCATAACGATCGAATCCTTCGAATAATTCCAAGAAGTCGAGAGTAGGGCATGAACCGGAAGCCAAAGGAGAACGGAAGATAAAAGGTGCGCTATAGGCATCGAGTCCGTGCGTCACTGTAGGATATTTATATTCTTTTACAAAGATATTTTCCGTACTTGTCAGGTCGCTGAACATATCTACCATGTTTTGATATTGCGCATCGCTATCTGTTGCCGACCATTTTGCTTTGTAGAGTGAATATCCTCCATCCTTCATCACTTCCTTAGCTGCTTTATAAGATTCTGTAAAATACTTTTCAGAAGCCGCTTTCCACGCGTCTTCAGCAAAACCAATTACGCGAACTCCTGTTTTTTGTCCAAATCCGGTCAGGCGTCCGTTCACTGTTTCGTTGTATTTTGCAACCGATCCGGCGTACAACATGGCTTGCGATTTGAAAGATAATGCTACATATTTGTTCGCATAACCTTGTACAGGATTTTCCTTTAGCAAAAGTTCTGCTGCTTTATCAAAATCGGCTAATATCTGATTCCAAGTCTCCTCTTCACTTGCACGAGGAACTTCCAACTTATCAGCTTCAGCCGGATATTCAATCACTTTTGTTACTAAAGGAACGCCACCAAAGCGACGAGCCATTGCGTAAAATACCGTAGCTCGAACAAAATAAGCCTCACCTAAAAAATGATTGTACATATCTTCCTTAAAATTA
>DAIOHI010000415.1:0-2778 GCA_036744815.1 Paludibacteraceae bacterium | reverse complement strand
CGATATTTTGGATAAAGCCTTGTTGCGTGCCGGACGTTTCGATCGTCAAATTCATGTGGATTTACCCGATGTACACGAAAGAAAAGCGATTTTCAACGTGCATCTTCGTCCGATAAAAATAGATGAAACAGTGGATGTCGATTTCTTGGCTCGTCAAACACCTGGTTTCTCAGGAGCCGATATTGCTAATGTTTGTAACGAAGCCGCTTTGATAGCTGCCCGTAAAGAAAAATCATTTGTTGACAAACAAGATTTTCTTGATGCTGTGGATCGGATTATAGGCGGTTTGGAAAAGAAAACGAAGATCACGACGGTTTCGGAAAAGAAATCCATTGCTTATCACGAAGCCGGACATGCCACTATCAGTTGGAAACTTCAATATGCAAATCCTTTGGTGAAAGTTACCATTGTGCCTCGCGGAGAAGCTTTGGGAGCTGCTTGGTATTTGCCCGAAGAACGTCAATTGACAAACGTTGAGCACATGTTGGATGAAATTTGTGCCACACTTGGCGGACGCGCCGCGGAAGAAGTTTTTCTTGGTGAAATGTCAACTGGAGCGTTAAATGATTTGGAACGTGTCACCAAACGAGTATATGCCATGGTGGCTTATTTCGGAATGAGCGATAAGTTGCCGAATGTAAGTTATTACGATTCATCGGGAAATTCAGGCTATGGATTTACCAAACCGTATAGTGAAAAAACTGCCGAATTGATCGATGAAGAGGCAAAGAAAATTATAGCCGAGCAGTACGAACGTGCGAAAAAAATACTGAAAGAAAATTCCGAAGGACATAATCAATTGGCGGAATTGTTGATTGAGCGAGAGGTTATTTTTGCCGAAGATGTAGAAAAAATATTTGGTAAACGTCCCTGGATCTCACGAAATGATGAATTGATCGCTTTGAATGAGAAGGAAGAGGTAAAGGAAAAAGAAGAATCTACCGGAGAAACGAGTGAAACAAAACCGGAAGAAGATAATACGGAAAAAGAAATAAACGCCAAGGAAGATACAATAGCTTCGGAGGAAAACAAATAAAAAAATTATTCAATTATTAATTAGCAAATGGCATTAGATGTCATTTGCTTTTCTTTGTATTATAATATGTCGAATTTTTTACAGCGTACCATAAGCGGAGCAATCTTTATTGCAATTATAATTGCATCCATTCTGATTCATTATTATACATTTCTTGCCGTATTCATCATAATTACGGCATGGGCGGTTCGTGAATTTCAACAGTTGACAAATCAACAACCAGGCGTGAATGTGAATACTTGGGTTGCGGCTTTTGGAGGAGCCTTACTTTTTCTATGCTCCTTTTTTTATGCTTCCGATATGTTTTCCTTTCAGTGGATTTATGCGGCTTACATAGCTTACGTCGCCGTCGTATTTATCTGGGAATTATTCCGTAAAGCAGAAAATCCAATTCATAATTGGGCATATTTTATTTTGGGACAAATCTATGTCGCCATGCCTTTTTCACTGTTGAATTTTATTCTATTCGCGGCAGGATATAATTCAATTATATTGCTATCGGTATTTATTATTATTTGGGTTAACGATACGGTTGCTTATCTTTTTGGCGTTACTTTGGGTAAACATCGTTTGTTTGAGCGCATATCGCCAAAAAAATCATGGGAAGGCTTTATCGGTGGCGCATTGGGAACTTTGGCTACGGGATACGTCTTTTCTTTGCTTATTCCGGATTTAAGCTTACTGCATTGGATTATTCTTGCCGAGATCATCATCGTATTCGGAACTTTTGGCGACTTAATGGAGTCGCTTCTAAAACGCACGCTTAACGTGAAAGATTCGGGCGATGCCATTCCCGGACACGGCGGTTTACTCGATCGATTCGATAGTATGTTATTGGCTGCTCCTGCTGTTTTTGTATATTTAACAATACTGTTTTAAGCTTTTTCTTCCTTTATTATAAGCTTATTTGTTTTTTCTTTCGCAAAAAGAGATTTTAATTAAAAATGTTTTATAATTTCGTTCTTTAATAAAGCATGAAATTTGAATTATGAATATGGATTTTGATTCGATAAGAAGTTACAGGGATAGTGAAGTGCCTGATGTATTGCAAAAATTGACAGAAGAAAAACAATTTATGAATCTTCTGAGCACAGTTTTCCCTCTGCTTCCTAAAGATGTGCTAAAACATCGACTACTTAGTTTCCAGAGCGTTAGTGACTTCCAAAGAGGATTGGATTATCCTTTTTTGAAAGGACTTGAAGAAACGAAAACCAAAGGAATAAAGCTCCATGGTTTGGAGAATATAGACAAATCAAAATCTTATTTGTACATATCCAACCACCGCGATATAATACTCGACGCGGCACTTTTTTGTATAAAATTCATTGATAATGGATTGGATACAGTTGAAATTGCTATTGGCGATAATTTGCTGATTTTCCCATGGATTGAAGATTTGGTGCGGGTAAATAAAAGTTTTATTGTAAGACGAGGCTTGAATAGCCGCGAGATATTGGAAAGCTCTCGCTTACTGTCGTCCTATATTGCGCATTCGATTAACGAACGTCATCAATCCGTTTGGATAGCGCAGCGCGAAGGACGAGCCAAAGACTCGGACGATCGCACGCAGGACAGCGTATTGAAAATGCTAAGCATGCATGGTGAAGGTAATTTTATCGAAAACTTGAAGCAATTGAATATAGCTCCTTTAAGTATTTCTTACGAATACGATCCTTGCGATTATCTAAAAGCGAAAGAATTTCAGCAAAAGCGCGATAATCCGGATTTCAAAAAATCTCCTA
>DAIOHI010000414.1:0-2783 GCA_036744815.1 Paludibacteraceae bacterium | reverse complement strand
TATTGATCGATCTAAGCCAATTAAAAATACATTTTTACTTTCAACTCAAAAAAACTTCTTATCTTTGCCCTCGAATTTTGGTGTCTTGATTCTTTAATCTTTAGGATCAGGATGAAAAGGGAATCAGGTGAAAATCCTGAACAGACCCGCTGCTGTAAGCTCAGCCCCCTAAATTCCTCGAAGAGGGACTTTAGAAGGAATGTTTTGCACGACACTTTATCCACTGTTTCGTAACGAAATGGGAAGGAAGTTCAAAACAGAGTAAGTCAGAAGACCTGCCAAAATATTTTGCTTTGAAGCTTTCGTGGGATAAGGCTCGAGAACGTACATTTCAATAAAGAAATTTCCTTTCCGCAAAGATTTGTTGGAATATCTTTCTTTACCTATCGTGCTTTCTTTTTTGATTTCCACTTGAGCTGTTTTATATAATGTTTATAACAACTCTGCCGGTTTTTAGCGAAAACGAGTAGTTTGTAAAAAGGAATATGCCTGTTGAAAAGCAGGTGTGCTCCTTTTGAAATGTCAAAACACCGATTGAGTTTTTCCTATATTGAATTTATGTTGCATTATCGCTTTTTACTACTTCCTTTTTTATGTGGATTTGCTTTTTTTGTGCAAGCACAGAATGAATCCGACAGCATCCGCCAGCTCCGTGAAGTGCATGTGGTTGCCAACCGCTACAGCGAAGTTATTCCGGCACAGCGCCTTTCGGGGAAGGAGTTGGAAGCTCTCAGCAGTTTTTCTGTGGCTGATGCAATTAGATACTTTTCGGGTGTGCAGATAAAAGATTACGGTGGTATCGGTGGATTGAAGACTGTGGATATTCGCAGTATGGGAACGAATCACATGGGCGTTTTTTATGATGGAATCCAATTGGGTAACGCGCAGAACGGACAGATTGACTTGGGAAAATTTTCCCTTGACAATGTTGAGGAAATAAGTCTTTACAACGGACAGAAAAGTGAGATATTTCAGGCAGCGAAAGATTTTGGTTCGTCGGGAACTGTATATTTGCGTACGCGCCGTCCTCGCTTCTCGCAAGGAAAAACAACGAATGTGAACGCTTATTTTCGAACAGGCTCTTTTGATTTACTCAATCCATCTGTGCTTTGGGAGCAGAAGGTAAATGATAAAATAAGCGCGTCGCTCAATGCGGAATATGTGTATGCTTCGGGGAAATATAAGTTCCGTTCCAATACGGAACAGCAAGATGGCAGCGTGGGTTATGATACCACTATGGTGCGGGAAAACGGTGATATTCATTCCATGCGTATTGAAGGGGGCTTTAGCGGAGTTTTGGAAAAAGGACGCTGGAACGCCAAAGCTTACTTCTACGATTCTGAAAAAGGCATTCCAGGATATATACGATCGAATAAATACATCAACGGGCAACGGCAGTGGGATCGGAACTTCTTTACACAAGGCAGTTTTCAGAAAGAAATAACGGATCGTTACGAATTTCTTGTCAATGCCAAGTACGCCAATGATTATATGCGTTATTTTAGTCCTCCTGATCCTATTTATACAGATATGGAGTTTTTGCAGCAGGAATACTACATTTCCACTTCACATAAATATAACATAATGTCTCAATGGGATATTTCGTTGGCAGCCGATTATCAATGGAATATATTAGATGCAGACTTAGTGGATTTTAAATATCCCAAACGGCATACGGCATTGGTGGCTGTGGCTACCGCTTTCGAATGGTGGCGCATTAAGGCTCAGGCGAGTTTTCTTGGAACTTTTGTCTTCGACCGTGTGACATTGGTGGATCATGGGGGAGGGGAATTGTTGCCAGGCGTTAAACAGGAAGTTCCGAGTGATAAACAGGAATATACGCCTGCAATTTTTGCTTCCTACACGCCATTTGCGAAGCATAAATTAAATGTGCGGGCTTTCTATAAACATATATTTCGAATGCCCACTCTCAACGATTTGTATTATACCAACATTGGAAATCCCGCTTTGCGACCGGAATATACAAAACAGTACAATTTAGGTGTTAATTACGCGAAAGATTGGAAACACGATGTGTTTAAGTCAATAAACATCCGTACGGATGCTTATTTCAATCAGGTAATTGATAAAATAATAGCGGTTCCGAAAGGCGACGGACAATTCCGCTGGATGATGTTGAATTTGGATTACGTGGAGATACGCGGCGTAGATTTCTCGGGTCAATTGCTTTGCCAGCTTCCTTGGGATGTGATGATGCAAACGAATTTGAGCTATACTTTTCAATTGGCGCAGGATTTCTCGCATCCAGACGATAATGACCCTGTTTTCGGCACTTATGGCAGACAGATTTCCTATATTCCCAAGCATAATGGCTCGTTGATAGCTCGTTTTGCCCGAAAGAAATGGGATTTGAATTATAGCTTTATTTATGTGGGTGAGCGTTATCACGTTTCGGCAAATACGATTGCCAACTACGAACGTCCGTGGTATACCCACGATTTGAACTTAGGCAGAGAGTTTACGCAGCGGAAACTAAAGGGGAAAATATCCCTTGAAGTTAACAACCTTGCCAACCAACAGTTTGATGTCGTGGATAATTACCCGATGCCGGGACGAAACTATAAATTGATTTTGAAGTTGGATATTTAGGAAGGGGCTTAAGAGGAATAATAACGTTTACATTAGAGAAGCACTAATGCATAGGTTAGAGAAATACTGATAGAATATTTATGACTAATAATAAACAACAGGCGTTTTACATTTTAAAAGCTTTCCTTAGAGAGGCTTTGGCGGGTGTTTTTATTATCACCGTTTTGCTGAGT
>DAIOHI010000413.1:0-2795 GCA_036744815.1 Paludibacteraceae bacterium | reverse complement strand
AAAAGATCTGCCGAGCAACAAGTAGAGCAAAAGATTAAAGAAAAGGCGGCACGCGAAACCCGCGAAGCATTAGATCGAGGCGAAAAGAAACTCGATCAAGGCATATCAAATGCCACTTCAGGAGAAGCGTCCTCAGGCAATAAGGCTGTTAGTCAGGAAGAAATTCCTAAAGGATCAAAAACCATTTACGTGTCAGCAGACAATGGTAGTAACCGCAACGACGGCAGTCAATCATCGCCACTCAAAGACTTACAGCGCGCGGTGGACGATGCGCCCGAAGGAGCCGTCATTCTGGTGGCCCAAGGAAATTACCTGGGAAAATTAGACGCGGGGTACATTTCCATCAAGAAATACATCTCCATCGTGGGCGGCTACTCCGATGATTTCTCCGAGCGCGACCCGCTGAAATACCGCACCATGATACAACCCGGTTCCGCTGCCGGAGGCACCAACGCCAACTACGGGCTGCTCGACATCTACGTGCGCGGCAAACGCACAGGCGTAATTCTTATAGACGGAATGATTTTAGACAAAGGACAGATGAACAAATACGTCATCCCCAATCCGCCTAATCCAAAATTCAAAGCGCCCGAAGGGTTGGAATCGAGCCTGCTGAATCCTCCCGGAAAACAAATCAACCAGCCTTCCATGAACGGAATTACAACAGTTTCCAACCAACTGATACACGGCGATGTAGAAGGTCAAGTTACCATTCGCAACTGTGTTTTCCTGAACGGAAGCCATTTTGGCATACAAATGGGCAATATCGGCGGGAATTGGAATATCTATAACAATGTATTTCTCGCCAGCCGGATGGCGGCGTGCGAAGTACGCAGCATGAACAAAACGCCCGGCGAAGCTGCCGTAGAGTTTCACAACAACACCGTGCTTTTTACCTGGCGGAGGGACTGGGTGCCGAGCGACAAAGACATGGGATACGGATTCCGCTATATGACAGGAATAAATGCCGATGTGTATAATAACATTATAGGGTGCTCCGATTTCTCAGCTTTAGACCGTACATACGTGGATGCCGACAAAAGCAAGGAAGCAGCCCGCAAAACATCGGCTTGGGACAACCTCTTTTTCGGAAACATAGAAGCCGACCTCGCGATGCCGTCAGGCGGCGGAAAGTTCTTACGCGTCTTCGCTAAAAGTTTCGAAGATGTAGATCAATTAGTGAAATACGAGGGCAACCGCGAAATGACCGATGCCGAAGTGAAGACATTCAGCAAGGCGGTAGATGACGCCTACCTCAAAGCATTTCTGAACATGGAAGGTTCGTCTGTATCTACCCACAACCCCAACTCTTCGGAAAATATCTTCCGCTCGGCGCTGGGGATGAACATGCGCGGCACAGAGAGCAACTATACATCCATGTACGGCAATATCTATCCGCTCGAAAAAGCATTCGACCTGTTTGGAGCCATGCCGAAGTATGGGGCGCAGATGATTGAACAGATTTAGCGGTGAGCAGTGAACGGTGCACGAAACAATTTTATAGTTTGAAACAAGTAAACGGATGAACACCCAAACACCCAAACAACTATGAACCAAGGAATCTTACAATCAATCGAAACAAGGCGGGAGTCGTTGTACAGCGCTTTTAATTTACCGCCGGAAGCAAAGAGCAAAGCCGAAGAGCTGTTTTCGCGCATGGAGGAATTCGGGAAGACGTGCGAAGACCAAGCCGATTTTGAGAAAAAACTCCTCAACTCCCCATTAACCGACGAATACCACAAGCTTTTTGAAGGATTTACACGCTACGCGAAAGGAAGAGAACAACTTCCTACATCCGAAGAACTTATCAAGGGCGCCGTCAGCTCCAGCATAGAACACCGTGCAAAAGTGGGACTGCGGGCAAGGATTTTCAGAATGATGCCCGAATCAATACAAAATTGGATGGTGCGCGGAGCGTACAACATACCCATAATCGGCGACATTCTCTCTGCCCGCAATCAGGTAGATATGGTGCGAAGATTTACCGGAGGATTTAACGATGATGAAGAGGATGACACAAAGCCGGAAGGAAAAAAACAAAATTACAAAAAGAGAAACAAGTAACTTAATGTGCCAATAACCACCTCATCGGTAAAATAAACAGCAAAGACAAAGCATGCCTTGTTTCAACAACCCAACGCCCAAACGAGTGAAGCGTCCCTGCCTGCGGTAGGCAGGCAAACACCCAAACACCCGAACAATTAACTAATCAACAAATTAACTAAAAATAAAATGAAAAAAATAATTGCAATTCTCATCCTTGCATTGGCGGTACAAGGTACCGCACAAGCGCAGCTTGGCGGGCTGCTCAACAAAGCAAAAGACGCCGTGAAAAAAGAAACCCAAAAAACAGTCAATAAAAGCACAGAACGAACCGAAACAAAACTTTCGGAACAAGCGGAAAAACAAATATCACAGTCCACCGCTTCCACTACAGATATTGACCCCTATTTGGGCGTATCTATGAGTCAACTGAAAGCATCGTACGAAAAATTGGACCCCAATATTTACTATGCCCCTTATCATAGAGAGCCAAACTTTTTCTACGCGAACAGCGGCAACGAAACCAACAATTTGTTTATGAGCCAGCGCACGATTTTAGCATGGCAGATGAGTTCGGGAAAAGATTCACCGCCCGTAGTTTACGAGTGGGGAAAAGGATTCCCCGGCATCCCTGCCGAGTTTATTATCAATGCCAATTTTGCTGTGTTCAAAGCTTTTCCCAAGCAAGCCTATCCGCTATTCTTAGAGGCGCGCACCTTATTGCGTGCTATGGAAAATGGAAAAATCAGAGT
>DAIOHI010000412.1:0-2808 GCA_036744815.1 Paludibacteraceae bacterium | reverse complement strand
GATATTTTTTAAATTGTTGGATTACCGCGATTCGGTTCCTTATCTTGCCGGAATGGTGCAAAAGGAAGTAGCTCAGCGCATTGCGGCTCCAGCAGGAAGTCGTACTTACGGTATATTAAGCGTATTGTTACAGGCTTTTTATTCTATCGATTACCTTTTCACGGTACACGAACATGTGTTCGACCCTCCGCCTAAGGTCAAATCGGCTGTTATTCGCCTGACTCGTAATGAGGTACAGAGCCTCGGATGCGATGAGAAATTGTTTAAAACAGTGGTGAAAACAGCCTTCAACCAACGGCGCAAAACTCTGCGCAATTCGCTGAAACCTTTGGTGGCAAAAGAAAGTCCCATGTATGCCGATTCGCTCTTCGATAAGCGTCCTGAGCAACTTGATGTGGCGGCATTCGTCGATTTAACCAATCGCGTAGCGGAAAACTTAATTAACTAATTCAGGCACACAGCTGTTATCTTCTGATACCTCCTGCGTGCTGCAAACATGAAAGGAGATTGAAAGCATGTCAGAAGTAAGACTATTTTACCACGAAGACGGAAGATTAAGAATATCCAAAAGCATTGATATACTGAAAAGAGTTTATCTGAAAGATCTTATTTGGATTGACCTGAATGATGCCTCGGAAGAAATTGAGACAGAATTGGAGCAATTCCTGAAAATTTACATTCAGGAAGATGAAGAAATCGAAGAGATTGAGATGAGTTCGCGTTATATGCAAACCGATGATAGCATTGTTGCCAATTCCAATTTTCTGAAAGACGATTATCAACTCGAACCGGTATCCTTTATTATAAAGGATAATATATTGGTTTCGGTTCGTAACTCGGAACTAAAATCCTTTAACGAAACTGTTCGTAAAATTTATGCCAATACTCGAAATTTTCCGACAGGATTTCACGTATTGGTTACTTTGCTCGAAACCCGTGTGGAATACGATGCGGATATGATTGAAGATGCTACCGAGCATATTACCACTTTAAGTAAGTCGATGAGCACGAACGACGACAAAATAAGTGAAAATATATTGTTGGAAATAAAGGATTTGCAGGAAAAGGTAATGATTATCCGTCAAAATATAGTTGATAAGCAACGAGTTGTATCCAATATGCTCAAATGCGATTTTTTTCCAAAAGAATTGCTCTCGCGTCTGACAATGATTATTAAGGATATCAATTCCCTTTTCGAATATACACGCTTCGGATTCGACCGTTTGGATTATCTGCAAGATACTTTCCTCGGTATGGTAAATATACAGCAAAACCGTATCATCAAGATATTTACCGTGGTTTCGGTAATATTTATGCCGCCTACGCTTATTGCTTCAATTTATGGTATGAACTTCGATATTATGCCTGAGTTGCATTTTAAGCACGGTTATCTTTTAGCTCTGGTTGCAATGATCGCTTCGTCCGGGTTGGTACTTTTCTATTTCAAGAAGAAAAAGTGGCTGTAATTTAAAACAGAAAATTGAAAGATTATTCCAATATTAAAGATTTTCTTGATGAGCGGGTGTTGATGTACAATCGTCCCGAATACATCGAGAGCGATCCGATTCAGGTTCCGCATCGTTTCAGTCGGAAAGAAGATGTTGAAACAGCCGCTTTTCTAGCTGCAAGTATTGCTTGGGGGCAACGGAAAAGCATTATCAACAATGCTAATCGATTGATGGTGTTGATGGATAACGCGCCTTACGATTTTATTATAAATTCTGATCCCGAAACAGAGTGGAAGCATTTTGAAGGCTTTGTGCATCGAACTTTCAATGCCGAGGATTGTCTTTTTTTCTTAGCCTCGCTTCGGAATATATATTTGCATCATGGCGGATTGGAAACTGTTTTTAGCAAGGGTTATTCCATTGAGAATAATGTTTACGGCGCGTTAAAGTACTTTCGCGAAGTTTTTCTGTCTCTTCCACATGCCGAGCGAGTTCGCAAACATCTTTCCGATGTTACAAACAATTCCGCAGCCAAGCGTTTGAATATGTTCCTGCGTTGGATGCTTCGGAAGGATGACAGTGCTGTTGATTTCGGATTGTGGAATGCCATTCCGATGTCGGCGTTAATGTTACCTTTGGATGTGCATTCAGGAGATGTGTCGCGGGCTTTGGGGATATTGCAACGAAAGCAAAATGATTGGAAAGCGGTGGAGGAAGTCAGTGCTGTGCTTCGTTCCTTCGATGCTAATGATCCTGTCCGTTATGATTACGCGCTATTTGGAATTGGTGTTTTCGATAACAAAAAGACTTTCCTTAATAAGCCTGTTTATTAATCTTCATCAAAAGTTAAGTCGCCCGATTTGTAGAGTTGATAATTTTGTGCCAAAAGAATTAGAAACTTTGTGATTTCTGTTTGCGATTTCTGTGTTTCGGCAGTTATTTCCTGCTTTTTCATTTTCAAAAGCATAATACCGTAAAGAAAACTGAAACAAACTTCAATGTCGCTTATCGTTGTGTCGTTTTGTTGTTTTCTCAACTGAAGTATTGCCGGAAGTACAAAGTAGAATTTAGCCGAATATCCGCTGTTTTTTCCCGTGCGAAGCAATTCATTATGTACTTCGGTCAGTTCATTCGCTACATTTTTATTAATCTGCAAATGACCTTGCTCCTGCACATTTTCCATACGCATCATATCTATCAAGCTCTCGTACCAATCGTGCAAGGCTTTGCTTTGATCCTCAGGTAAATTGTAAGGCTTTATGATATGTTCTTCTATTTTGCTTATATCCAAAGAAAAAGCACGAAGCAAATCTTCTATCTGCCACATATAAAGCAGGTATTCGCAGATGTTTTTCTTTTT
>DAIOHI010000411.1:0-2811 GCA_036744815.1 Paludibacteraceae bacterium | reverse complement strand
AGATTGCGACGTATTGAATGAATACGTAAAAAACACTGATGATAATTATTTCTTAGATGTAACCATAAAGAATAACACCGACGAATATATAGATGTTCCGCTATCCGTATCTTATTATGCTGTAGCAGGAGAAACTTCAGTTATATATTCTCAACGCAACTTGGGTCAAACTATATCTGTTGCTCCCAATAGTAGCAGAATAATAGATATAGGTGTAGATGCTTTTAAATACAGTTTCAATACCTTTGAAGCAAATAGTTTCAATTTTGAAGCAGGAATAAAAATAAACGATTCGTATGTTGACATAGGACGGAATGAGCGGGTAATAGATATTAAAGATTCTTATTCCTCTTGCAACACCCGTCTTTATGTTAATGGCAATAAGAGCGGAGCGAGCGGCGATGGTTTTACGTGGAATACAGCGATGAAAGACCTGAGCGAAGCACTAAAATATGCACAAGAAAGCAAGCTAAAGGGAGTAACTATAAAAGACATTTGGGTTGCCAAAGGGACATACACTCCTAAATATCCGGCTAATGACTTTACTGCCGCATCTAACAGCATAAATAGGAATAATGCTTTTGTAATGCTAAAAGACTTAAAAATATATGGTGGATTTAGTAGCGGAGCAACAGAATTAAGTCAACGCGATTGGGAAAGCAACAAAACAACCCTAAGTGGAAAAATCAATACGACCGATTCTGTTTATCACGTAGTTATTTCTGCGGGCGATATGGGCAATGCGTGCTTGGATGGATTTACCATTACCGAAGGAAATGCCGACACATCTTCAGCCCACTCTATCATGGTAAACGATAGCTTAATCGAACCCGATAGAGGAGGAGGAATGTACAACAAAAGCTCCTCTTTCACAATAGAAAACGTTGTTGTAGAGAAAAATAAAGCTATTTGGTATGGCGGAGGAATGTTCAATCAGTATAGCCAATTGAAAGTAAGAAATGCAATTATACAAAACAACGAATCAGGCAGTGAAGGCGCTGGTATTAACACCAATAACGACCAATCGGAATATGTAAACATGCAAATACTTTCAAATAAAGCTAATTTAATTAACACTACCAACAAGGGCGGTGGAGGAGTACACAACTACAAATCACAGAATACATTTATCAATACGTTGATAGCAGATAATACTTCTCACTTGGGTGGAGGAGCTTATAACTACGCATCTAATTCTACTTATATAAATGTTAGTATTGTTGAAAATCGTTCAATTACTCCTGAAGGCAGCAATAATAAAGGAGGAGGAATCGCAAACACTAATGGTTCTAACATAACATTGAAGAATTCCATTGTCTGGGGAAATAGAAGGAATGGAAGTATTGAAAACATTCAAACTTCTACCGAAAGTACAGCGATTTACAACAACTCTTTTGTCGAAGACGGTTCAATAGCCAATGGTATCATCCTTAACGGAAATCCTTATTTCGAAAGCGGCTCATACAAGTTAAGTTCCTACAGTCCCGCCATTAATGCAGGAAACAACAGTTATAATAGCGAAACAAGCGATTTAGCAGGCAACAATCGCAAGTATGGAAACATTGACTTAGGTGCATACGAATATCAAGATGTCGCCACAACGCTTACCAACGGAATTATGTATGTTAAGCAAGGAGGCGATAAAAGCGGGAACAAGTGGAGCGATGCTATCGATTTGGCTGACGCCTTGAATGTAGCAAGCAAACACCCTGGTTTGATAGAAGAAATTTGGGTGGCAAAAGGTACATACACGCCCACACACAAAGCCGGAAATGGAACAGATGAGTTGGATAAAGCTTTTGTGTTAGCCAAAGACATAAAAATATACGGAGGATTTTCCGGAGAAGAAACAGAATTAAGCCAACGTAACTGGGCGACAAATATTAGCAACTTAAACGGAAAACTGAATGATAGCGATTCGGCTTATCACGTAGTAATTGCTGCTGGCGACTTAGGCAGGGCTTGTTTGGACGGATTTACCATTAGCGGAGGAAAAGCAGATGGCAGCGGAAGTATTACAATAAACGGGCAAACTTTGGTTCAAGAAAGCGGTGGAGGAATAGCACTTCAAAACGCATCTCCTCTATTGACAAATTTAATTGTTGAGAATAATTTCGCTGCAAATGATGGAGGTGGAATTTTCTGTTTCGACAACTCCGAACCTAAGATAGAAAACACCATTTTGCAAGACAACAAGGCGAAACACGGTGGAGGAATAATTTGTTACACCAATGCTTCTCCTATACTTACAAATATGGAAATAAAACGAAACAATGCGACATTAGGCGCCGGCATAAGGATTGTCACAAATTCCAACCCGGTACTTACCAATGTATTAATCGCTAACAACACAGCAGAAGAAGACGGAGGAGGAATTTTTTGTACAATAAATTCGGCACCAACATTCACCAATTTAACGGTAGTAAACAACAAATCCAACGCAAATAAAACAGGTGGAATTGCTACTGTTAACTCATCTCAATCTGTGATGCGAAACAGCATCATTTGGGGAAATACTCCAAACAACGTACAGAGTAATGGATTTACTTCTTTTGCCTATTCTTTGGTAGAAAATATGGATCTTACATCAACAGATGGCTTCGACGGAAATTTATCCGAAAACGCTCCTTTCTTTAGCGATGAAGCGGCGGAGGATTATACGCTTACAAGCCAAAGTAAATGTATCAACGCAGGAAACAACAGCTTTTTCGACACTGGAGAGACACCTGATCTGTCAATGATAACTACCGATCTGGCAGGAAATTTGCGTATTTACAATAACGGAAATATCGATTTGGGAGCGTATGAATA
>DAIOHI010000410.1:0-2812 GCA_036744815.1 Paludibacteraceae bacterium | reverse complement strand
ATCTGATATCCAAGATTTTTAATATCATCCAAGAATTTTGCAGTTTTTGCAACTCCACATACTTTAATGATTTTTCCAATGATATCACGTAAAGACTTTTTAGATAACAATTCATTGATATAACCTACTTCTTTAGGAACGAATTCATTTACTATAACACGTCCTACAGTAGTTTCTTTTAACATGTTAACCAATTCTCCCTTTTCATTCAAATCAGGAACAATTACTTTGATATTAGCATGTAAATCAACTCTTTTTTCATTGTAAGCTATTTCAACTTCTTCTTGTCCGTAAAAAGTTAAACCTTCACCTAAAGCACCCGGACGTGGTTTTGTAATATAATACAAACCTAAAACCATGTCTTGAGAAGGCACCGTAATTGGAGCTCCATTGGCAGGATTCAAAATATTATGAGATGCCAACATCAACAATTGAGCTTCAAGAATTGCTTCATTACCCAAAGGCAAGTGAACTGCCATTTGATCCCCATCAAAGTCTGCATTAAATGCAGTACAAGCTAATGGGTGTAATTGAATAGCCTTTCCTTCTATTAACTTAGGTTGGAAAGCTTGAATACCCAAACGGTGAAGAGTTGGAGCACGGTTTAGTAATACGGGATGTCCTTTCATCACGTACTCTAAAATATCCCAAATAACTGGGTCTTTGCGATCAATGATCTTTTTCGCCGATTTTACCGTTTTTACAATTCCACGCTCAATCAACTTACGGATAACAAATGGTTTAAACAGCTCAGCTGCCATATCTTTCGGAAGACCGCATTCGTGCATCTTCAATTCGGGACCAACGACAATTACCGAACGAGCCGAATAATCGACACGTTTACCAAGCAAGTTTTGACGGAAACGTCCTTGTTTACCTTTCAAACTATCGGAAAGGGATTTCAACGGACGGTTAGCATCGGTTTTTACTGCACTCGATTTACGTGAGTTGTCGAACAATGAATCCACAGCTTCCTGAAGCATACGTTTCTCATTACGGAGAATCACTTCAGGTGCTTTTATTTCGATCAAACGTTTCAAACGGTTGTTACGAATAATTACACGACGATACAAATCGTTCAAGTCGGATGTTGCGAAACGACCACCATCAAGCGGCACCAAAGGACGCAATTCGGGCGGAATAACCGGAACGATTTTTACAATCATCCATTCGGGTTTGTTTCTATTTTTCGAAGCACGGAAAGATTCAACGATTTGAAGACGTTTCAAAGCTTCCGTTTTACGTTGTTGCGATGTGTCGGTGCTGGCTTTATGACGCAAGTCGTAGGACAAAGCATCCAAATCCAAGCGCGCCAATAAATCGTGAACGGCTTCGGCTCCCATTTTAGCAATAAACTTATCCGGATCAGAATCATCCAACAATTGGTTTTCGCGTGGAAGCGTATCCAATAAATCCAAATATTCGTCTTCCGAAAGCAATTCGCCGGGAATTATATTTTCACCATTCTCAAGAATACCTGATTGAATGATAACGTATTTTTCGTAATAGATGATAGCATCCATTTTTTTTGTCGGCATTCCCAATAGATAACCTATTTTGTTAGGTAGAGAACGGAAATACCATATATGAGCAACCGGAACAACCAATTGGATGTGTCCCATACGCTCGCGACGTACTTTTTTCTCGGTTACTTCCACACCGCAACGGTCGCAGACAATTCCTTTGTAACGTATGCGTTTGTATTTTCCGCAATGACATTCAAAGTCTTTTGTAGGACCAAAGATGCGTTCGCAAAACAGCCCGTCGCGTTCGGGTTTATAAGTACGGTAGTTGATGGTTTCGGGTTTAAGTACCTCTCCACTCGATAATTTTAAAATTTCTTCGGGCGATGCAAGTCCGATGGAAATTTTATTAAAACTACTTTTTACCTTATTATCGTTTTTAAAAGCCATATTATATTATATAAAGCCCCCTGAATCCTCCCGAAGGAGGACTTTCGGGTTACTATTAAATACTCAAAATTATCATATCCCTTTCGTAAGCCTCCCTTTTGGGGAGGTTTTGGAGGGGCTTTTACTCTAAATTAATACTTAATGCTAATCCTCGAAGTTCGTGCAACAATACGTTGAGCGATTCCGGAATGCCGGGTGTCGGCATCGGGTCGCCTTTCACGATGGCTTCGTAGGTACGGGCACGTCCCATAACGTCGTCCGACTTAACCGTAAGGATTTCTTGCAAGATGTTTGCCGCACCAAATGCTTCGAGTGCCCAAACCTCCATCTCTCCGAAACGTTGTCCCCCGAATTGCGCTTTACCTCCAAGCGGCTGTTGCGTAATAAGTGAGTAAGGACCGATAGAACGGGCATGCATTTTATCTTCGACCATATGACCTAGTTTCAACATATAGATGATACCTACTGTTGCGTGCTGATCGAAACGATCGCCTGTACCTCCGTCAAACAAACGAACCTTACCATAACGAGGTACGTTTGCTTTGTCAGTCCATGTATTCAAATCATCAAGGCTTGCACCATCAAAGATAGGAGTAGCAAACTTAACACCAAGTTCCTTACCTGCCCAGCCTAGTACAGTTTCGAAAATCTGTCCAAGGTTCATACGAGAAGGCACACCCAGTGGGTTCAATACAATATCAACCGGAGTTCCATCAGGCAAGAATGGCATATCTTCTTGACGAACAATACGCGATACAATACCCTTATTACCGTGACGTCCAGCCATCTTATCCCCAACCTGTACTTTACGTTTTTTGGCTACATACACCTTAGCTATCTGAACGATACCCGAAGGCAGTTCATCACCAATAGTTAGATCGAAGCGTTTACGTTTCAGT
>DAIOHI010000409.1:0-2817 GCA_036744815.1 Paludibacteraceae bacterium | reverse complement strand
AAACGGATTTCAACCTCAAAACTGCCTACGGAAAGCGGTAACGAATAATCGCCGTCCAATCCCGTCATGGTTCCTTTCTGCACACCTTGTACCCAAACGGTAGCGCCTGCGAGCGGCACTCCATACGCATCGGTAATTTTACCCGACAAGTTTCCAACGGAAAGTTTCTCGTCGGCCCGGCGCATGATTACAAAGCGTGAAGAATTGATTTTACAATAAGTGAGGGACGTGTTTTCAAGGGATAAGCGGAGCCATGTTTCAATGTCGGTAGAAGATGTTTTTAGCGGATGCGCGGTTATTCCTTGTAAAAACCGAGATTCGTACGTGATGGATTTTCCGTCTTCCCTGGCAATTTCGGCAATATTTTTGATGCGTGAAAGCATCGTTTCATTTGGGAACGAAACGGTTTGGGCAAGCGTATTCCCAACAAACAACAAACCGAGGATTGTAACTATTATTTTATGAAACGTCCTCGGCATTTTTTGGATAGAATACAATTTTGTCGTCCGTAATTCGATAGGATAAATCGTAGAGGAAGGCTATTTCGTCCGCGACTTCATTTATTACCGTAGTTTGATCGAGTGTAATATTGATGGACATTGTATCCGTCCTACTTTCGAAAACAATATTCTTATTGTAAAGTTGCCGGATACGCAAGCGTAGCTCATCTGCTGTGGCGTTTTCCAACACGATTGTTCCTGTACGCCATCCTGCTTTCCACATGCCGTTTACCGATTTTTTTGAGAGTTCTTTTTCTGTTACACTGTACGTTGCCTGTTGGTTAGCTATAAGCTCCACGCTTTGATTGTTTTGAGTGGATACGTTCACTTTTCCGCTTACCACACTAATTTCTTGAAAAGGCAATTCCGAGTAACTTTGAACGGTGAAACTTGTTCCAAGCACGCGCACCGTAACTCCATCACGTAAGTGAACAACAAAAGGCTGATTGACATCGGATCTTACGTCAAAGAATGCTTCCCCTTCTTCCAGCCACACTTCCCGTGAATTTTCGCGTAACGTTGTACCCGAGTTTAAAATAATTTCCGAGCCATCGGATAACTTGATGTTTTTGATGGAGTTGGTTGCAATGTGTTGT
The DNA here is from genome assembly GCA_036744815.1 of Paludibacteraceae bacterium. Classification (GTDB taxonomy): domain Bacteria; phylum Bacteroidota; class Bacteroidia; order Bacteroidales; family Paludibacteraceae; genus H1. The sequence goes on along the minus strand of DAIOHI010000409.1, from coordinate 1,721 downwards.
TTATTGAAAACTCTATGTTGAGAAGGTTGTGGCTTGTAAAATACAAATATCCCGATGACCAATAGCGCGATACTCGCCACCGCGCCGATAAGGACAGGTGAAAGTATTCGCTTTTTGGGTTTTTCAACTTTTTTGAAAATGAAATCGGTCGTTTCGGTTTCTAATTTATCGAGCAGCTCATCGGTAATTTCAAATTCTTTTTCGGGAATAACCGTCGATTCGAGCGATTCGATGATCTCATTCTCTGTCTGTGAGGTTTCACCCCGACGGTATCGCTCAAATAAATCGCGTGTAATTGCCGCTTTTTCCTTAGCCGATAATTTTTCTTCTTTCATTCTTCTATCGATGAGATGTTTAGAATGGATAAAATTACTACTTTTGTTTCAGTTTGCAAGCAACGGATGAGATATTATTAAGAGCGATTGGGAATAAAGACCGGAAGGCTTTTGATCAATTTTATGAAAGGTACAGGCGTACCGTTCTTTGTTTTGTACTGTCCAAAGTGCACAACCTGGATGTTGCGAAAGATATCGTTCAGAGTTTTTGGCTCTCCTTTTGGGAAAACCCATGTATGTTGCGTGCAAATAAAACCGGTTGTGCAAAAGTGTATATGTTGCAATACCTGCGTTTCCGTATTTACGATATATACCGCATCGCTGTTCCTGAAACCATCCCGGTGGAAGATGCACAAATAGCTTCTACCGTTACCGCATACGCAAACATCGAAAAAGAAGAGTTGCTGAAAATTGTACACGATGCCTTGAAAAACTGTTCCATATTAACTCAAACTACTTTTTGGATGCGAATGGAAAACATTCCGGCCAGAAAAGTGGCTAATAAACTGAATACAACACCTCAAACGGTTCATAATATTTTTTCAAAGTCATTAAGCATTATTCGGGAACACATAAAAAAGCATTATCCCGAAATCTTAAATAGCGGGTTAAAAATATTTTTCGCCATGGTGGTGGCGGTAAATTATTTCTTCAAGTAAATCACCCAATACCAATCTTTTGGATCACCTACACCAACACTCGGGGTATACAGAAACAGCTTCGCTTTTTGGTTGGGGTTGGCGGCTAAAAACTCGCGTACTTTCACCAAGCCCTGAACGGATAGCCACGCCTTGTTATAATCCAACTCCCGATTGTAGGGATTAAACACATTTTCAAAACCGGTTGGATAGCGGAGGTCTTCGGTTAGTACAAACTCAAAAGAACTTGCCGGCTTCAATCTTTCCGGTAACGTCATTTTCCCCAAACCCATCCAGTGAATGGCTCCCTCGAAAAGAGTCTGATTGAGTTCCTTGTAAATCAGTTTGACGCTGCCAAAATCGCTTGGCTCAACGTATTTGTTTTCAATAGTGAATTTATCGGTTTTTTGGGGAAACCCGAATATTGTTCCACCCTCAAAAGCGTTCGTCGTGTAATCGACTTTTAGCATCAGAACTTGTGTAGGAGCATTTGTCTCCATACTTACATCCATATTCTCTGAATTACAACCTAACAAGATGCCGGTTAGAAATAAAAACAGGATTTTTATTTTCATAAATAAATACCTTTATAAATTCATACAAACATTGCCTATAATTAGTAGATGAGATTTTACGTAAAATGTTGCATCAAATACGGAAAAAATCATTAATATAAACAATTATTAACACACAACCCAAATCTATCTTTATCTTGTTTTGTATTAACACCCTCGCATAAACACAGAAT
>DAIOHI010000408.1:0-2832 GCA_036744815.1 Paludibacteraceae bacterium | reverse complement strand
TCGTAAAAATGGTATTTCTTATACTGAATCGACAGAATTGACGGACAACTTCGCAGATGCCGATATTTTATATATGACGCGGGTTCAGCGCGAACGTTTTCAAGATTTGATGGAATATGAGCGGGTAAAAAATGTATATACTTTGCACAGCAACATGCTCGAAAATTCGAAACCAAATCTGCGGATACTTCATCCGCTTCCACGCGTGAACGAAATAAATCCGGATGTCGATCCTAACGAAAAAGCCTATTATTTCCAACAAGCTCAAAATGGATTGTACATCAGACAAGCTATTTTAAGCAAAGTACTCGAACTTTGATTGCCTCTGAAACTTAAGATATGAACCCTGAAATTTCTATTGATGATTTTGCTGATTTGGCTTTGGATGTAGGCACTTCTCTTATTGCTTCGGGTGCGCATAGCGGTCGTGTACACACCAATATCAAGCGTTTAGCCGAAAAATGGAAGTTCAGTATTCAGATGAATCTGACTTATAATGGGATATTGATTACGGTTCGGGATGTTTCGGAACCAACGAAAACCGTTACGCGCTATCGAAACACTCCGCCTCACAGCGTACATTTGGCGCAATTGACTGAATATAGCCGCATGACATGGAAGGTTGCCGACGGAGATCTTTCCTTTGCCGAAACTATTGAAGAAGTAAAACGTATTAAGCAAAACCGCAACTATAATCATTGGATTGTCGCCGTAGCAGTTGGTTTTTCCTGCGCTTGCCTTTGTGTTTTGGCAGGCGGTTCGTTTCTTAATGGCTGCATTGCATTTGTTGCAGCTTTTGTCGGTTCGGTAACCCGCTTTCACATTGTGAAATGGAAGTTCAATCCGATGATTTCTTTTGTCATCGCTTCTTTTGTTACATCGATGATAGCCGGAATGGATACCTTGTTTTCTATCGGAACATCTCCCGAAGCTACTTTAGCAACTGCGGTTCTTTATCTCGTTCCCGGAGTTCCGCTTATTAATTCAGTAATCGATTTAATTGAAGGCTACCTTACTTCGGCTTGGAATAGAGCCTTGTTTGGTGCTTTTATTTTGCTTTGTATCGCAGTAGGAATGGCGTTAAGCATAGCCTTGTTAGGAATTAATAATTTTTAGTGAACTATGGAATTAGATTTTCTATTACATATTCTTCTCGATTTTTCCTTAGCCTTTGTGGTGGCATTTTGCTGGGGAGTATTGTTTGGCACACCGCGTCAAATTCTTTGGATTGCAGGATTGCTTGGCGGTTTGGCTCATGCGATGCGCTTTGTGATGTTGCAATTTGAGATAGGTTTGATTTTAGCTACTTTGATAGCATCGGTTTCGGTTGGGTTGATTGGTATTTTTTGTTCTCACAAAGTATATCATCCCTCGGTTGTGTTTACCATGCCGGCTTGCATCACGATGATTCCGGGATTGTATGCTTACCGCACTATGTTAGGAAGCATTAAACTGACAGATACATCGGCTGTTGGCGAAGATGTACAATTGATTTTCGATATCAGCCACAATTTGATGCTTACCATGTCCTTGCTCTTTACATTGGCAATAGGAATATCAATCGCTGCCCTGCTTTTCCGAAGTAAGAGCGTACCCGAAACAACAATAAAAAACAAAAGGAGGCGATTATGAAACAAGGTTTTTACATAGCTGCAATTGGTTTAGCATTCATATCTTGCACTAATTATAAAATGACAAAAAACGAACAGAAACTTATAAATAATGGCTCTGCTGACGAGCCTTTCCCTGTGTTGCTTATAACGAACGAGAAGGATTCTCTTGTTTTGCGCAAAGAATGCCGGGATGTAGAGTGGGGAAGTGATATGAGCGATTTGCACATGCTGATAAAACGTATGAAAACAACCATGGATACTGCCGGAGGAATTGGAATTGCAGCGCCGCAAATCGGAATTTCACGCAATATATTTTTATTTGTGCGTTTAGATAAAGAAGATATGCCTGTTCAGGTGGCGATAAACCCCAAAATAATAACTCATTCGGAAGAGAGCTTTTGTTTTGAAGGCGATGGATGTTTGTCGATTCCTAACGTTTCGGGAACTTCCCGACGCTATTCCTGGGTTGAAGTGGAATATCAGAATGAAAGCGGAGAACTGATTCGCGAGAAGCTTTACGGAGGATCGCGCGGTGAGGATTTTACGGCTGTTATCTTCCTGCATGAGTTTGATCATTTACGGGGAATATTGTTCACAGATAAACTTTGTGAATAAGAAAACCCCTTTCAAACTCATCAAAATAGAGGAGTTTGAAAAGACAAAAAAAAATAGATTACTAAAAAATAAATTTTGAATTAATAATATAAACCTCATTAAAAAAATCCTTATAAAAAACCATGTTCGGCTTAAGCCTGTTTGGGGATTAGTAAAAATACATAATGATGAAAAAATTTAACTACATTACATTTATCGCTCTGTTCGTACTTTTGTCGGGTGCTTGCTCGTCAATGCAAAGTTTATCTAAAAAGAAAAAAACAGGAAGTAAATCCACGACGACAGCAACAACTACGGCGCCAAGTAAACCGGCATCAACTTCAAGCAAAGGACCGAAGGCTTACAAAGATGTCATTACCGGAAAAGCCAGATCGCAGCAAGGTTTGTTCGACGTTCATAAAGTGGATGATAAATATTTTTTCGAAATACCTGATTCTCTTTTAGGTCGCGACCTTTTGATCGTAAATCGTATCGGAAAGTCAGCGGCAAATAGTCGTAAAAGCTTTTTCGGTTATGCCGGCGATCATATTGGCGAGAATGTGGTTCGATTCGAAAAAGGAGCTTCCGATAAAGTGTTTTTAAAATCAATATCGTACAACGAACG
>DAIOHI010000407.1:0-2836 GCA_036744815.1 Paludibacteraceae bacterium | reverse complement strand
GGTAAAGCCTTCAACAAACAGGACGGAAACACGGGATTCTATATCGGACTGAATTATATGTTCTGATAAGAGCCTTAAATAGCTTAAGAAAATTATCAAAACAGAATACAGGTGAATTAAAATATTTAATTTACCTGTATTCTGTTTTTTTCTCTCTACCTCCCATATATTTACTCAAGAACTCAAAAACTGTTTTTAAATGGAAAAATATTTTTCATTTTTTCTTAATTTCATTTGGTTTATATTATAAACTGATTTATTTTTGCAGTGTAATTATTTTGTAAACTGAACAATAATATTTTCATCTTAAAAAGAAACAGTCATAATGGAAGACAAGCAATTGAATGAGAAAGAAAGTTTAGAACTTATCGCTCGCATGATTCAAAACACACAGCTAAAATTAGAAAAAGGAAGTGGAGGCATTTTCCTTATTTGGGGTTATCTTACCATATTTGTTTCATTACTAATTTGGTATCTACTATCTAACTTCGGAAATTACCAATTTCATTTTCTTTGGTTTCTTATCCCACTTATCGGAGCACCAATCACGCGGATGTTTTATAGAAAACATGAGAAAACCGTTAAAACCTATATTGATAAAATTCTTGCTTATGTTTGGACAGTTATTGGTTTCAGCGGGATATTAGTTTCTATAACAGCGATGTTCTTTTGGAATATTCATATTCTATTTATTATCATTATTTTGATGGGAAGTGGAACTGCTATTACCGGCTTGATTATTCGTTTTAAGCCAATAGCTATCGCCGGATTCGTAGGCTTGCTGTTGTCTCTCGCATGTTTGTTTACAAATGGTATTGACGAAATACTGGTTTTTGCCCTTGTTTTTTTGATAATGATGGTCATTCCGGGGCATATTCTTTACGCAAAAGGAAGGAAATAATTTATGTTTGCTACACTTGATCCATTACTACATTCCGAACTTCGATTAGCTGTAATGTCGATTCTCATTTCGGTAGAAGAAGCCGATTTTGTCTATTTGCGCGAAAAAACGGGAGCTACTGCCGGCAATCTTAGCGTGCAAATTGAAAAGTTGAGCGAAGCGGAATATATTGAAGTCGAACGAGGATTTTTGGGTAAACGCACACGGACAACTTGCCGGATTAGCGCCAAAGGTATTAAAGCTTTCGAAGAATATGTAGAAGCACTGAAAACTTATCTAAACCCTCCAAAATCGGAATAAAATAATACAATAACTATTTAGTTATGAAAAAATTAGCTACAACCATTGGGTTGCTTGCCTGCTTTGCTATTGCCTTTTCTCAAACTATTTTTACTATACAAGGAAAGGTCGTGGACGAAAGCGGACAACCTATTTCATACGCAAATGTATATATAAAAGGAAGCCTCAATGGGGTTTCAACAACAAGCGACGGCAACTTTTCGCTGACAACTGCTCAATCGGATACAATAAGCCTTATTGTTACTTTTATTGGACATCAAGTATTCAAACTAAGGGAGAAAGCGAAGAATATGAATTATCTGACAATCAGCTTAAAAGAAGAAACTAAAACGATAGAAGAAGTTTTGGTTTACGCGGGAAATTATCAATTGAAAAGCTCATCAACTATCAACAAGGCAAAAGCAGTAGATTTGGTTTCAACGGCTGGCTCTGAAGGCGATTTATACAAAGCCATATCCATGCTTCCGGGAACGCAGGTGTCCGACCGCGACGGACGCCTGCTAGTTCGCGGCGGTTCGAACAGAGAGACGCAAACTTACATTGACGACATGCACGTACTTTCGCCTTATACAGCAGCTTTCGGCGAAGTAGGTTCGCGCAGTCGATATTCGCCTTTTCTTTTTGATGGAATTAATTTCTCATTAGGCGGATATTTGCCGGAGTATTCGCAAGGATTATCGGCTATACTCCCACTCTACACTCGCAATGAAGTTACAACAGCTAAATACGGTATTGATATTATGAATGTAAGTTTAGGTACAAGCGCTTCCATCCCTTATAAAAATACTTCTGCCTCCTATAATATAAATTATACCGATTTAAGTTTATATAATACAGTGTTTTTCCCAAGCGAAAAATCGAAATGGGAAAAGCCATACAAAGACTTCGGATTGCAAAATCAATTCCGCTTCACACTTGGCGAAAATACTTTTTTAAAAACTTATTTGGGTTACAGCAAAACACGCTTTGTTTTACTTACTCAAAATCCATTTGATGATTTGATACGGAACTTGGATTATGACGAAAATAATTTTTATCTAAACAGCACTTTACAAAAGAAATTCGAAGATGGGACGAAATTCTTCTTGGGCGCAGCTTATTCTATAAATCATCAAGAAATAGAAAATGCTCAAACAATCAGCGATTTCTATTCAACCAAAGAATCCGAAATTCATCTTAAAACAAAAGCGGAAAAACGATTCTCTAATTTCTATAAACTTTCCGGTGGCGCAGAATTGTTTTTCAAAAATTATCAATTCAACTATAGCGATACCACAGTTTTTGAAACAGATTTCGATCAACATATAGACGGAGCATTTGTCTCGAACGATTTTAATCTTATGAAGAATCTATATATAAACATTTCTTCCCGAGTCGAATACACTTCGCTCAGCGAAAAATGGCAGCTTTTGCCGCGCGCCGCCATCGGATATAAATGGAATGATTTTACAGTATCAGGAGTAGTGGGTAAATATCAGCAAAATACCGACAATGAAATTCTGATTTATAACAAAAACTTGTTACCCGAAAATAACATTCAGACATTAATCGGATTGTATTACGAAAACGAAACTAAGATTATTCGCCTTGAAGCATATCACAAAAAATACAATAAACTACCTTTAAAAACCGACA
>DAIOHI010000406.1:0-2841 GCA_036744815.1 Paludibacteraceae bacterium | reverse complement strand
ATAGGTATTTCCTTGTTGCGTGGGAGTAATAAAGATGTCATTGATATTCACATGCTCCGGACGCGTAACAATAAACTCCAAAGCATCGGCAATATCTTCTGCCACAAGCGGAATTAATCCTTTATACACATTTTTTGCTTTATCTTCGTTACCGTGATAACGCACGATGGAAAATTCCGTTTCCGCCATTCCCGGAGAAATAGAACTTACTTTTATTCCGTATTTCACCAAGTCGAGACGAAGACTTTTTGTAATAGCGTTTACGGCATGTTTCGTTGCACAATACACATTTCCATTAGGATAAACTTCGACGCCGGCAATGGATGATATATTCACAATCAAACCTTGCTTGCGCTCAACCATTCGAGGAACAATTAGCTTGGTTACATACAACAAGCCTTTTACATTGGTGTCGATCATTCGTTCAAAGTCATCAAGCAAACTTTCGTCGAAAGGCGCGGCTCCAGCAGCCAAACCGGCATTGTTGACCAACACATCAATCGCAGAAAAATTGGAAGGAAGTGATTCAATAGACTGCTTACAAGCTTCATAATTTCGCACGTCGAAGCATAGCGAAAACACTTCTGTTTTATATTCCGCTTCCAACACTGCTTGTAATTTTTCCAAACGCTCGCTGCGCCGTCCCGTAATTATAAGTCGATAACCTAATTTAGCCAAACGATGGGCAAAAGCTTCACCAAAGCCGGCTGTCGCACCGGTAATAAATGCTGTTTTCATTCTTAATTATTTTTTCAAAAAATCGCTCTTCAATTTATTTTACGCTGCAATTTACTAATTTCCTATTTATGCACGAAGGAAACAGCCCATTTTTAAAATAAAAATGCTTCTTGAAAAAGTAGGTTCACTATTCAAGAAGCACTTCATTATAATTTTAATTTGCTTATTGTCCTCTTTTCGAATGCGGCGGCATGTTTTGCAACAATTGCCTTTTGTACACCCGCTCTGCCTGATAATAATCAAATAGTTTTTTAGGAGGCAGCAGTTTTGTCAGCTTTTCGTGATAACCTTTCAGTAATTCAGCCTGTTTCACTTCCTGATCAATATATTTATCATTAGCTTCCTCGTAGTTTAAAGAGGCATTATCTTTTTTGTCGCGCAAGCTTTTCATCAATTCGCGATTTTGTTTGAATACATTCCAAACCGCAGTCTCATATTCCTTGAAAACAGGATAAACCGCTGTCTTTTCTTTTTCCGAAAGATTCGCTTTCGTACTGATTTCCGTCCATTTATTATTGTGCATATCTTCTATGCGCGGACGATTTTTTTGCGGTTGAGCCTGCACGAAAAAAACAACAAGGACAAACAGAGTCAATAAATAATATCTAGTAGTTTTCATTTGCTTTATTTTAACGCGATTATCATTCTTCATTCATATAATAATACATCATGCCGGCATCGCCAACTTGCGAAAGGACATAAGTTTCATAATTTTCTTGATATGTGATTTGCTGTTTATAATCCGAGTAAATTATTTGTCCTACAAGCAAAACACCAACAAACACAGCCGCAGCGGAATACATCCACCACTGTCTGAATTTACGGACATTTTTCTGAGCTATTTGCTCATCCATTTTCAAAGCAAAATCTTCGAAATAATTATCCGGAACGGAAAACGGAAGTTTTTTCCCAACTTTTTCTTCTAGCATATCTTTTTTTATATCTATAGTCTTTATTTTGACAAAATTCAACACAAAAGGTTTAATTTCTATTAATGTTAATTTTTCATCTACGACAATTCTTCTTCAAAATATTTCTCAATTTTCTTTACCGCATGATGATAAGACGCTTTCAATGCACCGACTGAAGTGTTCAGTATTTTCTCCATTTCTTCGTAAGTAATATCATCAAAATACTTCATATTGAAGACCAAACGTTGTTTTTCGGGTAAAGTAAGGATCGCCTTTTGCAACTTCATTTGAACCTCGTCTCCATCGAAGTAACTATCAGCTTTTAAATTTTGAAGCATTAAATCTTCCATTTCCATTGTCGAAAACGAATTTTTCATCCGCTGGCTCGAAAGGAAAGTGAGCGTTTCGTTTGTCGCAATCCGATAAAGCCAAGTCGAAAGTTGCGAATCGCCTCTGAAGTTATCTAATCCCGCCCAAGCCTTCATAAAGGTATTTTGAAGCACATCGTTCGCATCATCGTGCGACAACAGCATTTTTCGGATATGCCAATAGAGCCGCTCCTGATAAATCCGCACAAGCGACGAAAAAGCATCTTTGCGTTGATCCGCTTTTTTCAGTTTCTCCTCTAATTCTTTTTCTGTTTGGGTCATATTAGGATTTCAGTCTGTATTAATAGATGCACAAACTATTATTGGGTTTAACGATAGCTTTCACAAAATTAGTTTTTTAGCATTGTTTTGCAAGTAATTGGGCATAAAGGATTTCTTAATAAATGAAAAAACACCGAAGCAAAGACTGCTTTCGATGTTTTTCATTTTATTTATTCGACATTCGAATCAACACATTCTTAATGGTTTGATTTGTTTGAAAAAATCGTTTCCTTTGTCGTCCACCAAAATAAAAGCGGGAAAATCAACTACATCAATTTTCCAGATTGCCTCCATTCCTAATTCGGGATAAGCCAAGCATTCTACTTTTTTGATACTGTTTTGAGCCAAAATAGCCGCCGGACCACCAATTGAACCAAGATAAAAGCCTCCGTGTTTTTGACAAGCATCGGTTACTTGCTGGCTGCGGTTACCTTTGGCAATCATTACCATACTTCCTCCTTGCGATTGAAACAAATCGACGTAAGAATCCATCCGACCGGCTGTTGTAGGACCGAAAGAACCGGAAGGCATTCCTTTCGGAG
>DAIOHI010000405.1:0-2849 GCA_036744815.1 Paludibacteraceae bacterium | reverse complement strand
TTTTTATATAGTCCATAAGACGTAAAACGTTTAATTTCATAGGTATTGTCGCGTTCTACTAATTGTTTGTTGCTGTTCAAAATATATGAAGAGCTAACACCCGCATTTCCCTGATTGTAAGCCAAACGGAACAGATATTTATCCTGATAATATACCCAATAAGTTCCGGCATCTGTTGTAAGTCCGTTTTTTACTGTTGTAATTGTTCCCTCGGTAAGTGATTCGGCAGCTAAGAGATAATTTCCGTCGTCCACACTAGAAGCAATAACATATTCTCCTTTAGTTTGATTTGTAGGATTATTTTTCTCTTCGCAAGCAGTAAATACAATTCCTGCAAAAGCAATTGCAAGCATTGATCTAAATAAACTTTTTTTCATTCTATCTTTTGTTTTTGAGTTGATTATAAAAATTTGATTTTTATTGATTAATTCCCTAAGGATATTCTTATTTTAGCATACAACGCCCTTCCTGGTTTTTGAAGGCTGAAATTATCATAGAGTTTGGCATCTGTTATGTTGAGACATTCTAAAGTCAAATTATAACGTCCGTTTTGCAAAGCATACGAAAAGCTTATGTTGTGTGAAAATTGTGTCGGAACAATATAAGCTGATTCGCTACCTAATGCTTCGGAATAAAGAGGAAATCCCTTCGTATAAATATTATCGTAAGAAGCAGTCAGCGTATTGCCTTTTTTACCCAAATTGTGCCAATAGAGATTCAAATCGGAATTAGCAAACAGATAAGGTATATTAGGCATTCTTGCACCATAAGTTAAGTTAGGTGCACCACTCACAAATGTTTTCACATTGTCACGGGCACTCATGTTCGTGAAACTTCCTCCAAGGCTCAGCCAGTTTGAATAGTTGTAGCGAGCAGTAAGATTAAGACCTTTAGTCAAAACTTTTCCGTGATTGATGTAAGTAGCTCCATATCTTCCCCCTCCAACACCTTCGATATTGCGTCGAATATAATCTTTTATATCACGGTAAACCAGACCGCCTTCTACATAAATGGAATGTTCGCCAAACGATTCATTAATGCTTAAGTTGAGATTTAAGTTATCACTGTTTTCAGGTTTTAGGCTCATGTCGCCCGACTCCAGATCTTCATCACCAAACATTTCATCGTTTGTGGGCAAGCGATATACTTTTTCGTAGGAAAACTTCGCTTGCAGATTTTTAAATAAAAAATAGGTTCCCACTATTCCATAACCTGTTGTACTAATGGTTTTAGTTGAGCGAACATATTTTTCTTGATTAGAGGTAGTAGCAACGGGACCTGCGACAAACTGATAATAATGTTTCCCGAACGCAGAAAGATTCCATCTGTCACTTGGCATAAATTGATAGGACAGTCCGCTGATATTTTTTTGAGTTTCTTTCAATATTGGGTTTACATCTGGAGTAGCGGTTAACAAGGAGCTGTTTCTTCGATTAAAAGCACTCGTTACATTGTTGAACGTAAACTTATGTTCTTTGTTAATATTATAGTTGGCGGTAAAAGTTCCGTTCCAATTATTATTATCTGAGCGTGTATGTTGATATGACTGCTCTCCAGGAGAACTTCTCAAACGTTGTTCTCCTCGCCAATTAAATTCGTAAGTCGATGTATCGACATTCTGCGATATATTTCTATTGTAGTTGGCGGTAAGTGACATATCCAACCCTTTAGTAAGGAAGTCTTTCTTACGATAATCCAATGAGGGCATTATAGCAGAACCTTCACGATATTTTCCTCCAAATACAATCTCTTGGCGAACTCCGTTTTGAATTTCTTTATATACTTGAGAGAAGGTCACCCCAAACATCAATCGGTCTGCCCATTTTTTATCGGTAATACCAAATTTAGCTATTAAAGTTTCATTATGATAAGTGTCATGAAAGCGTTTAACATGTTCTATCTTTGATTTACTGGTACTACTTCCGCCATCAGGTAGAAATTCTTTAACAGGCGTATCTATATAGTAATTATTATCTGAATAATTTTGGAAAGCGTTTATTTCATATATCAAACCATTTTCAAAAGTCTGTCCGAAATTAGCATAAGATTTATGCGTATTAAAAGATCCGTAAGAATAAGAAGCATCAAAATTCCATCTTTTTTTATTCTTTTTTGTTACAATGTTAACAATACCTCCGATAGCATCGGTTCCAAAACCAACGGGAACAACTCCTTTATAAATCTCAATACGTTCTGCAAAATTTACAGGTATATTATTCAATCCGAAGGAAGCGCCCACACCTTCTTGTGGAACTCCATCGATAAAAATTTTTATATGTTTACCACTAAACCCATCTAACATCAGTTGCATATCCGAACCCACACCACCGGTTTCACGTATCCGTACACCAGAAGCTCTATTCAGCATGTCAGATAAGTTAGCAGTGGAGTTATATTGAAGTTTAGCATCTAATGCTACTACATTGAATGGAGTTTCGCGAATTTGCTGTACAGTTGATTTTCCTACAATCTCCACTTCTCGAAGATTTGTTTCCGCGTTTTCATTTAAAACAACATCTTGCTTCTTCGTCTCTTTTTCGGACAAAGAAACAACACATTCTAACTTATCGTAATTAAGATGAGAAAAGCGCAGTTTATACTCTCCGGGAGGCAGAGATAGGGAATAGTTTCCTTTGTCATTCGTGAGCGTCGATAGTTTCGAACGTTCAACATACACAACAACAAATTCGATCGGATTGCCATCGGCAGATCTAACAACACCATTTATTGTCGATTTGGGTGAGTTTGCAAAGGTTTTGAAGCAACTAACTAATATCAAAAAAAGCAATAGGATATCTTTCTTTCCCACAAAAAAAACATTTTCATTAATAGCTCGACAAAGGTATTAC
>DAIOHI010000404.1:0-2855 GCA_036744815.1 Paludibacteraceae bacterium | reverse complement strand
CGAAAAGTATAACGACGATAACTTGAAGCTTCGTGAGTTCCGATAATACCATCCTGTCCCGTAACGCCTAAAGAAAGCGAATAAGATGATTTGTCCGTTCCGCCGCTGGCTCCGAAATTGATGTCGTAAGTAGGCGCGTCCGAACGGAATATCATATCTTGCCAATCGGTGTCGGCATATTGGGCGAGAAAGCTTTCTTTGTTTGTGTATAGCGGTTTTAAGCCATCATTCAATCTGCCTTCGTTAATAATAGTCGCGTAATCGTTAGCGTTCAGCATATCTATTTTCTTAGCCGCATTCTGAATACCATAATAAGCATCCAACGTAATTTGAGAACTTCCCGCTTTTCCGCTTTTAGTTGTAACAAGAATAACTCCGTTCGATGCTTGAGCTCCATAAATAGCTGCCGAAGCCGCATCTTTCAATACGTCAACGCTTTCGATGTCGGAATTATTCAGATAAGAAATGTCGCCTGTCTGCATTCCATCCACAATATAAATCGGATTATTTCCGTAGATAGATCCGGCACCGCGTATGGTAACTTTCATTCCTTTGCCGGGCTGACCTGATTCGGAGGTGATTTGTACACCGGGCGTTTTACCTTGCAGAGCCTGTAAAGCATTTGTTGTGTTTTGCTTTGCCAGCTCATCGCCTTTTACCTGAACGGTTGCTCCGGTATTCAGCTTCTTTTTCTGAACGCCATAACCAACGACTATTACTTCGTCAAGAAAAGCATCGTTTGCTTTCATCACGACGTTAATTACGCTTTGCCCGTTTACCGCGATTGTTTGTTTTTCCAAACCAACATAGGTAAAAACAAGCTTTGCGTTTGAAGATACTGTCAGACTGTATTTTCCTTCGATGTCCGTAATGCTGCCGATATTCGTACCTTCAGCCACTACCGAAACTCCGATCAACGCTTCGTTTGCAGTATCAAGCACTCGTCCTGTAACTTTTATGTTTTCGTTTTGTGCAAACAATTTTCCCGTCAACATAATTGTTACTATCAGACACAGAGCAGCTTTAGTGAGCATGCTTCGAAATTTTAATGAGAGAACATTTTCTCTTTTCATGTGTGTATTGATTTAAGTGAGATTTAAAGATTAATTATTTATGTGAATCGATGATTAAAAAAAACTATATTAATTAACCGGCTTTCCGATAATTATTGATGTTTATGGACTCGTGTAACGCACTAATACGAGTGTGCGTGTCGCACTAAGATTAATGCTTGTCCCATCCTCTTAGAGATGAATCATTTCTTTTTTTTCGGTATAATTTATTGTTGTCGTAGTTGTTGGCACTTTGTCCATTCCCGCTGGAGTTTTCTCCGACACATATACGACTTTTATTTGCCTTTCTGTAGGCATTCCGTCAAATTCTCCCTTACGTTCCGAAACAGTTAGCGTCTTATCCACGTCGTTGTAACTGAATAAGATATTGGAATAATTGCCTTTTTCGTAATTATAATTTGTGCTTTCATCTTCGTAGAGCGAGAAACTTCCATTTTTTCCTGCATATACAAATACTGTAATATCCTTCTGTATCTGAGTTGTATTTTGTGTCAATTCTCCGCTAAGCAAAATACTTCCGGCAGGAACATAAGTCGGCATGCGTTCGTAAGGAGCTGCAACGCTTAGTTTTTGTCCACCTTTTACGAATGTTCCGTTATACAAATCGTACCAGCCTTCATTTTCCGGGAAATAAACTTCACGATTGCGTGCGTTGTATGTGTAAACCGGACAAACCATGATGTTGGAACCGAACATGTATTGATCCGAAATATCATATACTTTCTTATCTTGAGGGAAATCCATAACAAGCGCGCGCATAATGCTGTAATCGTCAAAGTGAGTTTTTCCTGCCAGCGAATAGATGTAAGGCATTAAACGATAGCGAAGTTCGGTGTAATAAACCATGCTTTTGTAGGCAGGATGAGTTTCGGGTGCAAGATTAAAAATTTCGCGGTAAGGATACTGTCCATGACTGCGGAAAAGCGGACAAAATGCTCCAAACTGGAACCAACGGGTATTCAGTTCGCGCCATTCTTTCAAGTCTTCAGAACCTTCGGTAGCTAATTCGTAGCGTTTTTCAACACAGAATCCTCCGATATCCATCGTCCAATAAGGGATTCCCGACAAAGCAAAATTTAATCCGGCTGAAATCTGAGCCTTCATATCTTCCCAGCGTGTGCCGATATCGCCGCTCCAAGTGGCGGTCGAGTAACGTTGGAGTCCTGCGAAGCCCGAACGGGTCAATAAAAACACGCGATCATCAGGATTAACCGAACGCTGTCCTTCGTAAATAGCTTTTGCATTTTCCAAAGCATAAACATTGAAATATTCGGTGGAAGAACCCAAAGCCGTCGGATTCATCAATTCTTTGCGATATTGCATGCTTGCGTTCGACAAAATGTCCGGTTCCGAAGCATCCATCCACCAAGCATCAATTCCTTTCGAATAGAGTTTCTCGTTCATTTGTTCCCAAAATAATTTGCGGGCACCTTCGCTGTAAGCATCGTAAAATCCGCCGATATAACCATTTCCAATCCAATCGCGAATGCTGTCTTTTACCGCGCGATTGTACATCCAGCCTTTTTCGTCGAAAGCTTTGTAATTGTCCGTTGTGTGATAAAACTTGGGCCATACCGAAATCATAAGACGGGCATTCGAAGCATGAATGCTGTCCGTCATGGCTTTGGCGTCAGGAAAACGACTTAGATCGAAGTCATGACTTCCCCATGCGTTTTCTTCCCAATACGACCAATCCAGCACCATATTGTCAATAGGAATATTGCGTCTGCGATACTCTTTTAGTACATCTAATAACTCATCTTGAGTTTTGTAGCGCTCACG
>DAIOHI010000403.1:0-2874 GCA_036744815.1 Paludibacteraceae bacterium | reverse complement strand
TAATGCATTGAAAAACCGTTTTGAAGATACCGATTTTATAAAGACCGGACGAATAAGACATCTGAAAAAAAGATTGAAAGTTGTTGAAGATGTTTCTACAAAAAAGCCTTTCGATGGCGACAACGTTTTTGGAGTTGCCCGTTCAATTCAAACAATTTTTCGTCCAATTTATGCTTGGAACAAGCCTGCTATGCTTGGTATGCGCTGGATTGTGAAACTCCCCGAACGGTTTAAAACAATATGTTAATTTGCTGATTCCGCTAAAAGGGAGGAGTAATGATTTAAATCATAAATTATAAATACTCTAATGGTCAAAGAAGTTGATGTAGTAATAGCTTGGGTAGATGGTAATGACCCGAATCATAAGAAAAAAATACAACCTTATCTAAGTCCACAAGCTCGAGTTTCTGACGATATTGCAGGACCGACACGTTACCGCTCAGAAGGAGAAATTTTCTATTGCGTAGCTTCTGTTTTACGTTTTGCTCCGTTTGTAAGGAAAATATTTATTGTTACAGATGAACAAAATCCTCATTTGGATGATTTTGTTAAAGAAAATTTTCCCAACAATAAAATTCCCATTGAAATTGTTGATCATAAAGTGATATTCAGAGGATATGAGAAATATCTTCCTGTATTTAATAGTCGTGCTGTTGAAACTTGTATTTATCGAATTCCGGATTTAAGTGAAAATTACGTGTATTTTAATGACGATTTTTTTCTGATTCGACCTATTGAAAAATCAGATTGGTTTATTGATGAAAAAATCGTGGCTTATGGAAATTGGAGGAACCTTGTTCTTGATAGATTTTTATGGCTAATTAAACCGATGAAAAATGGACATAAGCCAGTTGGATTCAAGGACGGTATGATAAGTGCGGCAAGAAAATTTGGCTGTCGCTGGAAGTATTTTCATCTCGACCATATGCCGCATCCTTTAAAAAAGAGTGTAATCGATAAGCATTTTTCAAATCATCCGGAGCATTTTTTATCAAATATATCTTATAAATTGCGCAGCGGAAAACAATTCAATACTCATGAAATTTATTATTTGTTGATGCTGAAAGATGCTAAAGCAATTATAAAACCAGCTTCAGAGCATTTATTGTACATAAAACCAGTAAATAGAGGTGAAAAATATTTGAAAAGAAAGCTCTCGATGTATGAGCAAAATAGTAAGTTGAAATTTTGTTGTATCGGCTCGTTGGATCTAGCTACAGAAAAGGATAGAAAAGTATTATTAGATTGGTTAAGTGGAGTGCTTGGTCTAACTTTCTAATTCAACTTTCTTATACAATGTTTTGCATTCACTTTCAAATAAATTTACGATAAACAATAATGATTTCTATTGTCATTTGTTCCCGAAAACCGGACATCTCATCATTGCTAAAAGAAAATATTCGAAACACTATTGGAGTTGATTTTGAAATAATCGTAATAGATAATTCCCAAAATGAATACTCTATTTTTTCGGCATATAACGAAGGTGTTCGTCGTAGCAAATATCCTTATCTCTGTTTTGTACATGAAGATATACTGTTTAGAACCGATGATTGGGGACAGAATTTAGTTGTCCACTTGAGCGATAAAAAAACGGGTATTGTAGGTGTTGCCGGAAGTAAAATGATGACAAGAATTCCTTCTTCGTGGTCAATGATTGGAAGTTATATGAACATAATTCAGCATAAGAATAAAAAGAATAAACATATAAAAAGACCTAATGATTTTTTAGAAAATAAACAGGCTGCAGGTTTACTCGATGGTGTACTTTTATCTGTTCGTCGTGAATTGTTTGATAAAATACGCTTTGATGAAAACTTTAAGGGTTTTCATGGATATGATTTTGATATTTGCGCACAATCAATTGTAGCCGGCTATACAAATTATGTTATTTACGATTTATTGTTGGAGCATTTTTCGTTTGGAAATCGAACAAGCGAATATTATGCTAACATGATTCAAATCTATAAAAAACATGAAAGGTATTTACCTTTATTTGCTTGCGACATATTGGATGAATCTCAAGTAAAAGTTAATGCCCTTGAACTAATTCTTTTTGGGAAACTTATTCGTCGAATGTCTATAAATGAATTCTCAACTAATACTATCATAGAAACTGCAAAGCATTTTGCTGAAATTCTTAACAATGATAAAGCAAAGAAAGAATTAAAAAATCTTCGTTTAAAAGTTTTTATAACTAAATTATTTCGGAAGCCGCAAGTTTTGTTTTCTAAGCCCAAATTATGATTAAAATATCCATCATCATACCTGTTTATAATGCCGGAAAGTATTTGCATGATACGCTGGAATCTGTAAAAAAGCAAACTTTTACAGATTGGGAATGTATCTGCATAAACGATGGGAGTACTGATGAATCAATAGATATGATCAAGCAATTTGTCAATGAAGACAAGCGGTTTAAGTGCTTGGAACAAACAAATTCCGGAGTTTCAGTCGCTCGTAATGCAGGATTGGATTTAGCAATAGGAGAATACATTGCATTTCTTGATCAGGATGATTTAATGCCGGCAACAGCACTTGAAAGTTTATTTGTTTTGGCTAAGAAACATAATGCGAATTTTGTTCGGGGCAAACGAATTAATGTTCCGGAAAATTTCACACTTATAGATTTAGAAAAGCTTAAATTAAATGACAAATATAAAATTATCTCTCCAATAAATGCGACTAAGTTTAGAGCTTTACCTCGCCGCTGGATGTATGTTTGGCTTTGTCTGTTAAAAAAAGACTTTTTAAATAACAATCGATTTTATGAACCCTTAAAATCAGGTGCAGAAGATAATATCTTTATGTTTGAGATTTTTAATAAAGCAAAAGATCTTGTTCAAAGTCAGAATGTGGTTTGTCTGCACCGAA
>DAIOHI010000402.1:0-2875 GCA_036744815.1 Paludibacteraceae bacterium | reverse complement strand
ATTCATATTCGTTGTTTTCAATCAACGGAACCCACATCGGACAAGCCTCGGAAGTTATTGTTATTTCAGGAAACAATTTATGTATTTCAAGCGGATAAGAATCAGATTGCACGGTTCCTGCGGTAGCAAGCAAGCCCACATGTTTGGTTTTTGTCATTTCTCCCACCGCTTCCACTGTTGGACGAATAACTCCCAAAACCCGGCGACGTGGATCTATTTTCGCCAGATCATTTTGCTGAATACTGCGCAAAGCCTTTGCTGATGCGGTATTGCAAGCCAAAATTACCAAATGGCAACCCATTTCAAACAAACGCGTTACGCATTCTAATGTATATTTATAAACCACATCGAAAGAGCGTGTTCCATAAGGCGTTCGTGCGTTATCGCCCAAATAGATATAATCGTATTCGGGAAGTTCCGCACGGATTTTATTCAAAATGGTCAATCCTCCGTATCCGGAATCGAAAACACCGATGGATCCGGGCTTTTTTGACAATTGTTTCATTCCTTTACTATCTATATATTAACAAAATACCGTTTGACGATAATTGGGTTTTATATTTCTTCAAAGCTTGCGTTACCGGACCTTTGGATGGAGGTGCATATTCGCTGTTATAAATATCGAATTTGGATCCGCATTCAGGACAAACCGCTTCCAAACCGTCAATTTCCACACACACATCACGCTTTGCTTCATAAGGACAAGCCATATCAACAGCACAATATTTCCTTTCGTAATTCGTATATATTAAAATTCCTCCAAAACCTGTTCGTTCGGTTTCTTTCAAAGGAAAAGCATTATCGTTATAATATATTTGATTGCTTTTGGTGTAAATTTGTTGCCCGATGGAATTATAGAAAGTAGAATATGTAGCTGTTAAATCAAGCCTTAAATTTACCGGATAATCGGGAATTGTAGATACAGTATTCTCAATGCAGGAATTAAAGGAAAAAACCGCAGCTAAAATTACGATAGATGAATAGAATATTCGTTTTTTCATTATTCGTATGATTTAGCAAAGCAAAGGGATTTAAACTTCAGTTGAGTTGTTTAGAGTTGAATTTTTACAATTTCATCCAGTAATTTCATCAATAAGCTTTAGTTCTTTTTCAGAGAAAGCTAAAACATCAAGAGCCTTAATATTGTCACTCAATTGCTTAACCGAACTGGCGCCTATAATTACAGAACTCACTTGCGATAAACGCAAACACCAAGCTAAAGCCATTTGTGCCAATGTTTGTCCTCGCTGTACGGCGATTAGATTCAAATTCTTAATTTTATCGATGACTTCGGGCGTTATCTGACTTTTTTGTAAAAATCCGTAATCCTGAGCAGCTCGCGAATTTTCAGGTATGCCGTTGATGTATTTATCACTCAACATTCCTTGCGCCAAAGGAGAAAAACCGATAAATCCAATCCCTTTTCCATCCACCAAAGGTAAGACTTCTTTTTCTATTTCTCTTTCAAACATGCTATACCTACCTTGATAAACAAGGCAAGGCGTTCCACTTTCAGCAAGCAAATCACAGGCTTTTCGTGCTTCTTTTTCGGGATATTTTGAAATCCCAACATACAAAGCCTTTCCTTGTTTTACAATATCGGACAATGCCATCATTGTTTCTTCGAGAAGAGTATTCGGATCGTAACGATGTGAATAAAAAACATCCACATAATCCAATTGCATCCGCTTCAAACTTTGATCAACGCTTGCCATCAAATACTTACGAGAGCCGCCATCGCCGTAAGGACCATCCCACATCAAATGTCCGGCTTTGGAGCTTATAATCATTTCATCGCGATAGGATGCGAAATCCGTTTTCAGAATTTTCCCAAAATTTGTTTCCGCACTACCGAATGGCGTTCCGTAATTATTCGCTAAATCGAAGTGTGTAATTCCTTTATCAAAAGCATGATGAAGCATTTTGACGGCTTCTGCTTTGTCGTCTACATCACCAAAATTATGCCAAAGCCCCAATGAAATTCGGGGCAATTGCAGTCCGCTTTTTCCGCAAGTATTATAGCCTACGGAATTTTTGTATCTGTCCGACGAAGGAATATATTCTTCGCTCATCAAATTTTTATTAAAATTCTACTTTCGGAGCAATTTCACTTCCTTTTTCTGCTTCGAAATACGGTTTTTTATCGAATCCACCGATATTTGCAACTATCGAAGCCGGAATCCTTCGTATTTGTGTATTATAATCCTTTGCCATTTCATTAAAACGAGTACGCTCTGTTGCGATCCGGTTTTCAGTTCCTTCCAATTGAGCTTGCAATTCGATAAAATTCTGATTGGCTTTCAAGTCAGGGTAATTTTCGGTAATCATCAACAATCGTCCAAGTGCCGATGATAATTCACCTTGAGCCGCTTGAAATTCCTGCAATTTTTCGGGAGTTAAGTTTTCGGGATCAACAGTAACTTGAGTAGCTTTTGCCCGCGCAGAAACAACTCCTTCCAATGTTTCGCTTTCATGAGAAGCATAACCTTTTACCGTTGCAACAAGGTTCGGAATCAAGTCGGCTCGACGTTGATACTGATTTTCTACATTTGCCCATTGCCCGTTTACCGTCTCGTCCAAACGAACGAATTTGTTATATGCGCCCACAGCCCAAAAAACGGCAATAGCTGCAATTGCCAAAATAACAACAATAACAATCGTGTTCTTTTTCATATTTTTTTTATGTTTAAGTGAATAATGTTTTTATCTCAATTACCAACGGCTACTTGCGCCACCGCCACCTGAACTTCCGCCTCCAAAGCTTCCGCCGGAACCAAATCCGCCGGAACCGCTCGAAAAACCTCCGCCTCCGGAACCAACAACTACTGCTCGAGTTAATCGAGGTATTTTGTTGTTTTTATGCTCATCGTATCCG
>DAIOHI010000401.1:0-2888 GCA_036744815.1 Paludibacteraceae bacterium | reverse complement strand
TAATAATAAAAACAACGAGATTACAAAGTTGTTACATTTTTATTACAAAAAGAGAAGCGTTTTATCATTCCTTCAATCATAGCTACTCATAACTATTTGAGATATAAATATTAAAAAAATGATAACAATCTTATTTTATAAAAACAATAGAAGAATTCCTAATAAAATTCCTGCCAAACAGAAAGCTTTTTGTTTAATGTTCTTATCGCGCATAACGATAGCTCCATAGAGAAAAGGAAGTACAACACCCGATCGGCGGATGGGCGAAAGAACCGATATTAATGAACCGGGAAGTGATAATGCGTAAAAGTAAATGAAATCAGCCGAAATGAGAAAGACAGAAATCAGCGCGATACTCCATTTGAAGCGAAAGGGAGTTGTTTTTGCCCGATTGGGATACCAAAGCAACAAGGTAACAATTCCCATTACTATGGATTGATAAAGCGTGTAGTAAGTCAGTACAGCCATATAATTATATTGCTGTATCAAAAATTTATCGTACAAAGCGCTCGCAGTTCCGGCAAAAGTTGCCAAAATGATAAACCATATCCATTTGTTTCGGGTAAAAGATATACCTTCTTTTTTGCCTACAAGCGAAAACATCATAAAAGAAAACAACGTAATACTAACTCCGGTAATTTGGAGAGCACTAAGCTGTTCTCCAAAAATAAGAACGCCACCCACAACCGTCCAAATTGGCTGTGTGGAACGAATGGGAGTAACGACGGTCAGCGGTAGATTTTTTAGTGCGAAATAGGCTAAAATCCACGAAATAAGCACAATGATGGATTTTATGAAAATAAGCAGATGCGCCTTCAAGTCGATTTCAGGAACAAAAAACAGACTATCTTTCAAGACATCGGGCGCTGCTCGCGAAACAATAAGGAAAGACGATAAAATAAGAGATGAAATAAGGATGGAAGTCCATAAAACAGGAATAACCGCGTTATTCTTTAGCGAAATTTTCTTACAAATATCGTAGCTACCGAGCAGTAACGCCGAAATTAAACCTAAAAACAACCACATAAATACCTCTTATTTTGAAATGCAAAATTACAAAATAATTACATTACAAAGTAGAAAAATATTTCATTCACAGTTTACTAAATTGTTTATAATTTTGTTTACTTTTACCAGCACATTTATTTAACACCTCCTATTATGAATATTCAGCTACGCTATTTATCCGTTATTTTCATTGTTTTTTCGTTAACATTGCCCGTCAAAGCGCAAAACAACTTTCAACAACAAAAGGATTCGCTGTTGAATATAATACCAACTTTGAAAGGTGAGGAAAAGTTGCTTGCTTATAAAAAATATGCCCAATTACCTTTGCATCCATCTGAGTTGGATGATAATCTGGCTGTTTTGAATAAATTTATCGATGAATGTAAACAGCAAGGCAACTTACAAATGGAAGGTGATGCGTTGGTTGACAAATTAGTAAAGTTGTACAATTACAACAGAAAAGAACAATTGCTAGAGGAAATCGAAAATGCTCTCGCTTTCTTTTCAAAAAATGAACAATGGGATAATTATTATCTGATTTACCACTTATACATAGAATCTTACATTTTCGACAAGCAATACGAGAAAGCTTTGCAGATGGCAAGCGATATTTACTCGCAGGCAAAAAAACAGAACAACATCAGTGGACTCGAAACAGCGGCTTATCTGCTCGGTTTAGCTTACGTAAATCAAACTCAATTAGATGAAGCTGAAAAATTTTTCAAGGAAACTATTTCTTTTTCTGATGATCCTAATCGATTTAATAATGCACGAAGAAGGGCTTATGAGGACTTATGTCGAGTATTATTGAAAAAGAAGCAATATCGCAAAGCTTTGGAAAAAGGAGAAGAATTGAAAAGTTTCTACGATAATTATATGAAGTCTCATCCCGAAGCTCAAAGAAATAAACAATATGCCGACATGATCTATTATCGGATAAATGCAGAAGCTTATTTTGGTTTGGAAGAATACGACAAGGTTGAATATTATTGCGACTTGACAAAGAAAACAGCTCCAATGGATGCAAGAGCAATGGCTTATATTTATTATTTGAGTGCTCAGGCAAATGAAAAACAAGGTTTGTACGAAAAAGCTATCAAGAACTTTGAGGCGTCGGAGAATTTCTATTTACAAATGCACGATGTTCCAAGCATAGTACTTCGCGACAAAGCTAGAGTTCTTTGTAAAATGGACAGAGGCAAAGAGGCTTATCCGATATACGAAGCCGTGATCGACTCCAATGAAGTGTCATTTCAATCTTTGATGGACTCGAAACTGGACGAATTACGTACTATTTACGAAGTAGATAAACTTACGGCAGAGAAAGAAATAAGTCGCCAACGAGTAATTATTGCAGCTACAATAATCGTCCTGTTATTCATTCTGTTGTTTGTTTATATGCTTTATTCGCGGCGATTGAAACGAAAAAATGAAAGTCTTTTCCTTCAAATACAAGAACTGAATCGCGCAGAAAAAGTCGCAGAAGAACGACTTGTTAATACGCCAGAAGAAAGCCTGAGTAAGGAAATGTTGCTTTTCCGCCGTTTAAGCGAATGCATGCAGCGCGATAAACTTTATCTGAATTCTGATTTGAATCGTAAAAATTTAGCCGACCATTTGGGCACAAACGAAAGTTATCTAGCTGATGCTATCAAGGTAAGCACAGGAGAAACTTTCTCGTCTTACATATCTAATCTGAGACTTCATTATGCACTCGAACTGTTGGAACATAGCCTCGAAATAACGCTTGACGCTGTGGCTATAGATTCAGGACACGCCTCTTATTCGCCTTTTTATCGAGCTTTTATCAAAAAATATGGAATCACTCCTTCTGAATATCGCAAATTATCATCTTCGAAAGAGAAGGTTGCAAACGCTAA
>DAIOHI010000400.1:0-2891 GCA_036744815.1 Paludibacteraceae bacterium | reverse complement strand
ACGGCAAAAGAATGTGGATTTTCCGATTTTCAAATAACGCGTTTGGTAAAGAAATCGGACAGTGCCGTTATCGATGAAGAGATAAAAAAGACACGTGCTTATCGGAAGAGTCGGGGCATTAATCCTGTTGTAAAGCAAATCGATACTTTGGCTGCGGAATATCCTGCGCAAACAAATTACCTTTATCTCACTTATGGAGGAACGGCAAGCGACGTCAAGTATCTGGGCGACCATCGCTCGGTGGTTGTGCTTGGTTCGGGAGCTTATCGCATTGGTTCTTCGGTGGAATTTGATTGGTGCGGAGTCAATGCGCTGAATACGATTCGGAAAGAAGGACTTCGCTCGGTAATGATCAACTACAATCCCGAAACGGTTTCGACGGATTACGATATGTGCGATCGCCTTTATTTCGACGAACTGAGCTTCGAACGGGTAATGGATATTTTGGAAATGGAAAACCCGATGGGAACAATTGTTTCTACCGGCGGGCAAATACCGAATAATCTGGCTTTGAAATTAGCCGACGCGAATGTCAGCATACTCGGAACGCAAGCGAAAGATATTGACATGGCAGAAGACCGCCATAAATTCTCGTCTATGCTTGATGAATTAGGTGTTGACCAACCGCGCTGGAAGGAGTTAACGACTTTCGACGATGTGAATGAGTTTGTCGATCGAATCGGATTTCCTGTGTTGGTACGTCCATCCTATGTGCTTTCAGGCGCAGCGATGAATGTTTGTCACGATAAATCGCAATTAGAAAACTTCTTGAAATTAGCAACCGAAGTCTCGAAAAAACATCCGGTGGTTATTACGGAATTTATCGAACGCTGTAAGGAAATTGAAATTGATGCGGTTGCCGATAAAGGCGAAATAGTAGCTTATGCCATTTCGGAACACGTGGAGTTTGCCGGAGTGCATTCGGGTGATGCCACAACGCAGTTTCCTCCGCAGAAAATATACGTGGAAACCATCCGAAGGATTAAAAACATTGCGCGCGAAATAGCCAAATCGCTTCATATATCCGGTCCTTTCAACATACAATTCCTGGCAAAAGACAATTATATAAAAGTAATCGAATGCAACTTACGTTCGTCACGGAGTTTTCCTTTTGTGTCGAAAGTTTTAAAAATCAACTTAATTGAATTAGCAACAAAGGTGATGCTCGGACTTCCGGTTGAAAAACCCGAAAAATCGGCTTTCGATTTGGATTATGTTGGAATTAAAGCATCTCAATTCTCTTTCGCGCGCTTGCAGCAAGCCGATCCGATTTTGGGTGTCGATATGGCTTCAACGGGTGAAGTGGGCTGCATCGGCGATGATTTCTCAGAAGCCATTCTAAAATCCTTACTTTCCGTCGGTTATCGCATTCCAAAAAAGAATATACTTATTTCTTCGGGCGAAACAAAATCGAAGGTGGATTTGTTAGATGCATGTACGCTCTTGCAAAAGAAAGGCTACGAGCTTTATGCAACACGTGGGACACAACGATTTCTGAAAGAGAACGGAGTGGAAAGTACTGCGGTACAATGGCCCGACGAAGAAGGCGAATGGAATGTGAAGGAAATGATTTCGGAAAAGAAATTCGATTTGGTTATTAATATACCAAAAGATAATACGAATCGAGAGTTGGAAAATGATTATACCATTCGTCGTTTGGCTATCGACTTTAATATCCCGCTGCTTACCAACGCGCGTTTGGCAAGTGCATTTATCAATGCTTTTTGCAGCTTATCTCTTGAAGATATCAAGATAAAAAGTTGGGATGAATATAAATAATATGCCAATGTGAATAATTTTATTTATTCACGATAAACGACTAAAATTAGATAAAAGTGTTTTCAGCATTAGCACAAGAAGCCGTTGAATTACTTCAACAATTAATAGCGATACCTTCTTTTAGTAAAGAAGAGAAGGCTGTCGCCGATTTTTTGGAAGGCTATATCGAAGAACGCGGATATGTAGTTTCCCGCAAAGGAAATAATATTTGGTTGATGAGTCCCGGATTCGATACCGCTCGTCCGACTTTATTACTCAACTCGCATATTGACACTGTAAAGCCTGTTTCGGGTTGGACATACGATCCTTTTGAACCGATACTCGATAGCGGAAAACTCTACGGGCTTGGCAGTAATGATGCGGGAGCTTCTGTTGTAAGTTTGCTCCACAGCTTTTTTTACCTGACGCAACGAAATCAAAAGTACAATCTGATACTTGCTCTTTCGGCTGAAGAAGAAATTTCAGGTAAAAATGGGATTGAAAGTCTGTTGCTTGAGTTGCCGAAAATCGATTTTGCCATTGTCGGCGAACCTACATTGATGAATATGGCGGTTGCCGAAAAAGGATTAATGGTGTTGGATTGTGCTGTGAGAGGAACAGCTGGACACGCGGCTCGCGAAGAAGGATTAAATGCCATTTACGAAGCACTGCCCAGTATCGAATGGTTTCGGACTTATGATTTTCCAAACAAATCGGAATTGCTTGGTGCGGTAAAAATGTCGGTAACGCAGATCAATGCTGGCACACAACACAATGTTGTTCCAGATAAATGTACTTTTGTGGTTGATGTACGCGGGAACGAATTGTATTCGAACGAAGACTTGCTGAAAATTATAAAAGATAATACCGAATGCGAAGTTGAAGCTCGTTCTACCCGTTTGAGTTCGACAGCTACGCCTGTTGAGCATCCGATTGTAAAGCGTGGAACAGAATTAGCTCGAATTATGTTTGGCTCTCAAACTCTTTCCGATCAAGCATTGATGCGCTTCCCGAGTGTAAAAATGGGTCCCGGCGATTCGGCTCGCTCGCATACCGCCAACGAATATATTATTCCCGAAGAAATCGGCGAAGCCATTGAGCTTTATGTGAAGTTGTTGGATGGAATTAGTTTC
>DAIOHI010000399.1:0-2906 GCA_036744815.1 Paludibacteraceae bacterium | reverse complement strand
TATTTTAAACTCACGCAGTCCAATGCTTGTTTCAATCTGATCGAAAGATTTTCCTTTCCGTTGTAATTCGATGGAAAGATCATAAAGTGCGGGAGAATATTCGCTCCACAAACTGGCATCGTTTCCTAATGAAAACTCTAACTGATACTTACCGCTGCCTTTCTTGAGCGATAAAGGAAATGATTGAGATTTTTCTTGATAAGAATTATCGCCTTCCCTTCCTGCCGATTTAACTAAAATCGTATATTCTTGCTCTTTATTACTGAAATTATCAATATACAAATCAAAAATTACGCTTTTCGAATCGATATTCGGTCGGGTTTCAAAGCGATTAATAAAAACATTGTTTTTTGCAGATATAAATATTTCGCCCAACAAACCATTCCAATTTGTTTGAGTATCGTCGCTCCACATGTGCGACGAAGCAATTTCCGCTGGCAATCCGCAATCAGCACCATTATCCACCATCACACAAATACGGTGCTTTCCTTTTGGCAAAAATTCCGTTAAACGATATTTTTGAGGCGCAGATATGATATTATTATTTCCAACATATTTTCCATCAATCCAAACGTGCGAAGGACGACTGCGTTCTATTGTCAATTCAATTTCCTTATTCTTCCACGAAGCGGGAATTTCAATATCTTTGCTATACCAAGCTTTTCCATAATAAGAATACTTTCTTAACATCCGATGGGTGGAATTTGACAATTCAGCTTTATTTCCTTTCCGAGCTTCGTCGAGCGATGCCGGCAGCTGAATCACATCATCAAATACAACAGAATTGACGTTAAGATTATGCTGATTTTTTGCATCCAAGAAAAGATTCCACTCTCCGTGAAGCGTTATTTTTTCTCTTTCCGCGGCATTCAACCGAAAAAGAGAAAAAACAACAACCAGTAATAATAATTTCTTATTCATTTCCTAAATTAATGAGTCAATTTATTGACTATTTTTCTTGTTTTTTGCGATTAATTCCGTTAATATTTGCACCGATGTTGCCGAACGGAAACCGTCGGGAGCTGTATTTAAACAATAATCCAACAATCGATCGACAGAGGAAACAACAACATGCATGCGTGTATCGCAAGAAGCGTAATAAATATAAACTGTTCCGTCGTCATCGGCAATCCAGCCGTTCGAAAACAACACGTTGGATACATCTCCAACCCGCTCTTCGCCTATTGGAGCCAAGAAATGTCCCGCCGGCTCGGCAATCACTTTTGTCGGATCTTCCAAATCGGTCAGGTAAAGATACAAAACGTAGCGTAATCCGGCAGCACAACCACGAACTCCGTGCGCCAAATGCAGCCAACCTTTTGCGGTTTTTATCGGATGAGGTCCTTCTCCGTTTTTTACCTCTTTAATCGTATGATAATGACGGAAATTAATAATTTTTTCTTCTTTAACTTCGGCATTTGTAATATCGTCAACTAACGCCCAGCCAATACCTCCACCGCTTCCGGCATCAATAAATCCATCTTGTGGACGTGTGTAAAGCGCATATTTGCCGTTTACAAATTCGGGATGAAGCACCACATTACGCTGCTGACTTTTCGTTTTCAAATCAGGGAGACGCTCCCATGTTTTCAGGTCTTTTGTGCGCGCAATTCCGGCAGCCGCCACCGCCGACGACAAATCGCCCGCCGGAGCATTCGGATCTTTCCGTTCGGAACAGAAAACTCCGTAAAGCCAACCGTCTTCGTGAGCCGTAAGACGCATATCGTAAACATTAATATCCGGATTTTCAGTTTCGGGCATCACTATCGGATAATCCCAAAAACAGAAATTATCAATCCCATTTGGGCTTTCGGCAATGGCAAAAAAGGACTTTCTGTCGTCGCCTTCCACACGCACAGCCATCAGATATTTTCCTTGCCATTTAATGGCTCCGGCATTGAATGTTCCGTTTATTCCGAAACGCTGCATAAAATAAGGATTGCTTTCGGGCGACAAATCGTAGCGCCAAAAAACAGGTGCATGAGCAGCTGTCAGCACAGGATATTTATATCGTTCGTATATGCCGTTTCCGGGTAAGATAACTTCGTTTTTGCGCGACAGCAATTGTTCATATTCTTCTGTTACCGCTTTCAATCGTTTGTCAAATAGCTTATTCATAAAATTATATTGCTCTAATGTATTCTATTTTTCGTAAATTTTCACCACTAATGATTGGTATTTTTCCAATGTTTTCTTCAATGCTTTTTTTGTATTTCCTATTTCTTTGTCTAAATAAAGATCTTTTATTTTGTATGTTTTTTTAGAATTAAAAGCGATTTCATGTCCGAAAACTTCATCTTTTATTTGCTCTTGCAACCAATCAAAAACAAATTCCTTCGGCTCTGTTGAATGATTGAAAAAACAAAGCGCCCACTTGCCTTTCAATAAGGGTTTCACCCAAATTTCAACATCTCCAATATTTTTATATTTAAAGCCTTGAATACCCAAACTATCTTGATTTAAAGCTATAATATTTTTGTTGGTAAGTACTTCGAGAGTTTCCTTTTTTATATCGCGGATGTCGTTGCCCAAAACAAGAGGCGAATTCAACATTGCCCATAATGCGAAGTGTGTTTGTTCCTCGTGTAAGGTTAACGCACCATTTCCCACTTCCAACATATCCATATCGTTCCAATGATCGGGACCTGCAATTTTCCTGAGTATATCCTGATCGCGGATCGTCAATATTTTTGTTACTCCGAAAGAAAGGTAAGTTCCATGATCATGGACACAATCAAAACAATTATAAATATCACCCGTTGTTCTCCAGCTATGTCCGATTGGTGCTGCCCATTCCCACGGATTGCTGCTTCCCCATTCACAAATACTCAACAAAATAGGTCTTCCCGCAGTATAAAGAGCGTCGCGCATGGTTGTATAAGCTTCGCTTGCATTCAAATTACCGG
>DAIOHI010000398.1:0-2909 GCA_036744815.1 Paludibacteraceae bacterium | reverse complement strand
ACGATCAAATGGGCGGAGTTTTTCAACTATTGGATCGTTGGTGGTACAATTCGTCGAGAAGATATATTCGCGGAAATCTCACTTACGAAGTTCCTTTTTTCTTGACTCCTTATTTGAGAAGTTGGACAAAAAGCGTTATTAACGAGCGCTTTTACTTCGGAATGCTTGTAATGCCGGGATTAAATCCTTATGCCGAATTTGGTTACGGAATAGGAACTAAGTATTTTGACATCGGGGTATTTCTGAATAATATAAACGGAGAATTTCGTGATTTGGGAGCCAAGTTCACCTTTCATTTCAACTGATTAGTTAGACTCTTGATGTTATATTTCTATTCTCTAGCTTCTTTGTTCTTTCCTCTTTGTTTATTTACATCTCTTTTTTATCTTTGTCCTGCCTAATTGTGAGTCTTGACATTGAGCACAATTATCTTTTTCACAAAAGATTTGAATGAAAAATAAAAAAAACGGCAACAAACGCAAAGTTTCTTTTTTTAAGCGACTTTGGCTATTTATCCGAAACAGCATCCTGTTGTTTTTTCTTATCAGCATCGCCTGGGTGGTGATAGCTCGCTTTGTGCCGGTTTGGATTACTCCTCTAATCTATATTCGTTCGGCAGAAGCTGTTTACAGCGGAAAAATGCCTGTAATAAAAAAGGATTGGGTTTCCATCGATCATATTTCTCCTCAAATGATACAAGCCGTTGTTGCTTCTGAAGATAATCTCTTTTTGACACATTGGGGCTTCTCAGTCGAAGATATTAATAAAGCCATTAAGCATAATAAAAAAGGGAAACGCATTCGCGGCGGAAGCACCATTTCGCAACAAACTGCAAAGAACGTTTTCCTTTGGCCCCAGCGTTCTTATGTCCGAAAAGCCTTCGAAGCTTACTTCACCTTGCTCATCGAAGTCATTTGGTCGAAGGAGCGCATTATGGAAGTTTATCTAAACGTAATAGAAATGGGCGACGGCATTTACGGCATCGAAGCAGCTTCGCAGCATTATTTCGGAAAAAGCGCCGCCAAGCTGACTCGTTCGCAAACTGCCCGCATAGCCGCCTGCCTTCCCAATCCGCGACGTTTCAATGCTGGGCATCCATCGCCTTACATCAAGCGACGCGAAGCGCACATTCTCAATATCATGACTAAAATTGGTCCGGTCGATTTCGACAAAAAACCGGTAAAAAAGACCAAAACGAAAAAAGCAAAAAAGAAGAAAAAATGAATACTTCTTTTCAATATATCGACTGGGGATTAATTCCCTATAACGAAGCTTGGGAAAAACAAGAAGCCTTGTTTTCTGAAACTATCCGATTCAAAAGCCAGCAAAAACCAACGGGAAATTATCTTATTCTTTGCGAACATCCTCACGTTTATACTCTTGGGAAAAGTGGCAACGAACAAAACATGTTGTTGAATTTAATTCAATTACAAGCAAAAAACGCGGAATTTGTTCACACAAATCGTGGAGGCGACATTACCTATCACGGTCCCGGACAAGTGGTCGGTTACCCGATTATTGACCTTGATAATTTCGGATTAGGTTTGAAGCAATACATTCATCTGGTGGAAGAAGTAATTATTCGTACATTGGCTGAATATAGCATTGAAAGCAGCAGGCTTGAAGGCGCAACGGGCGTTTGGCTGGACGTAGGAAAGCCGAATTGCCGTAAAATATGCGCTATCGGTGTGCGAAGTTCCAAATATGTGACCATGCACGGTTTTGCGCTGAATATCAACACGCAATTAGAATATTTCTCCTACATCAATCCTTGTGGATTTGTGGATAAAGGCGTTACATCTATGGAAAAAGAATTGGGAACTAAACTGGATATCGAAAAGATAAAAGAAAAATTACGCTTATTTTTCGACGAATGCTTCTCTTTTCCTCAAGTTCAGCAATAATGACGTTAAATTTCATTGCCTCTTCGGAGATAATATTTATTTTTGCAAGCAATAATTGACACATTAGCATATTGCCTGATTGGCAAATTAAATAATGATAAGCAATCCATACTTACTGCTTTCGCGAGAAAAATGGGCTTCGTTACGCGATTCGGAACCACTGACAATTACCGAAAACGAGCTCAACACTCTGAAAAGTATCAACGATGAGATATCCATCAGCGATGTCGAAGACATTTACCTGCCTTTATCCCGTTTGCTGAATTATTATGTACAGGCTTCCATCAGGCGGCACACCGTATTGATGAAGTTTCTGAGGCAGGAAGAAGCACAACCTCCGTTTATTATAAGCGTTGCCGGAAGCGTTTCGGTGGGTAAAAGCACCATTGCCCGCGTTCTTCAAACTCTGTTAAGCCGTTGGAAAGAAGGTAGAAAAGTGGCTTTGGTTACTACGGACGGTTTTCTTTATCCGAATGAAATGTTGGAAGAAAAAGGTTTGATGCTGAAAAAAGGCTTTCCTGAATCATACGATATTAAACAGCTGATAAAATTTGTGAAAGACATCAAGTCGGGAAAACCGGATCTGAAAATACCCGATTACTCGCATTTGATTTACGATATAATTCCCAATAAATTTCAGGAAATAGAACGCCCCGATATTTTAATTCTTGAAGGATTGAACGTGTTGCAAAGCGGAATGGATTATCCGAAAGATAAACCACGCGTGTTTGTTTCCGATTTTGTCGATTTCTCTATTTATATTGATGCTGAAGAAAATCTGCTCGAAGATTGGTATGTATCGCGCTTCCTTGGTTTCAGAAAAAGCGCCTTTGCCAATCCCGAATCCTATTTTCACAGCTACACAAAATTGACCGATGAAGAAGCCGAAAAACTAGCAACAACGATTTGGCGTGAAATAAACCTGAAAAATCTGCGTGAGAACATTTTGCCAACACGCGAACGAGCCAACCTCGTATTGCATAAAAGCGATAACCACGCAATTGA
>DAIOHI010000397.1:0-2910 GCA_036744815.1 Paludibacteraceae bacterium | reverse complement strand
AAAATATAATAATCGTCGCCCAGATCGCGGATAGGAATCATGCCTTCGCATTTGTTTTCGACCAATTCCACATACACGCCCCACTCGGTAATACCCGAAATAACGCCGTCGTAAACCTGCCCTACATGCTCCGCCATAAATTCCACCTGCTTGTACTTGATGGAAGCCCGTTCGGCATTTGCCGCAATCTGCTCCATATCCGAACTGTGCTGACAGTAATCCTCGTATTCATCCTGATTTACGCTTCTGCCTCCCGCCATATATTTTTCGAGCAGGCGGTGCACCATCATATCCGGATAGCGGCGGATGGGCGATGTGAAGTGGGTATAATAATCGAAAGCCAATCCGTAGTGCCCAACATTGACGGTCGAATAAATCGCTTTGGCCATCGAACGAATCGCCAATGTTTCGATCAGATTCTGCTCCCGTTTACCGTCCACCTGATCGAGCAATTTGTTGATGGACGCCGAAACAGCCGTTTGTTTCCCCGTAAGTTTCAGATTATAGCCGAATCGCTTGATGAATTCTGAAAAATTTTGGAGCTTATCGGGGTTGGGAACGTCGTGTATCCGATAGACAAATGTCTTTGCCTTCTTGTTTTTCTCGGGTTTACCGATATGACTTGCCACCGTTTTATTCGCCAGCAGCATAAACTCCTCGATCAATTTATTGGAATCCTTTTGTTCTTTAAAAAACACAGTGGTAGGTTTTCCTTTTTCATCTATTTCGAAGCGGACTTCCACACGGTCGAAAGCGATGGCTCCGCTGGCAAAACGTTTTTCGCGAAGCTTTTTAGCCAATCCATCCAAAGCTAATATTTCTGTATTGAAATCGCCTTCGCCTGTTTCTATCACCGTTTGCGCTTCTTCGTAGGTAAATCGGCGGTCGCTGTTGATAACTGTTTTGGCTATTTCGTAGCTTTTGATATCGGCGTTATCATCCATTTGGAAAATGACGGAGTAAGTCAGTTTTTCCTCATTCGGACGAAGCGAACATATTCCGTTCGACAGACGTTCGGGCAGCATCGGTATGGTACGATCGACCAAATAGATAGAAGTCGCGCGTTTGTAACCTTCCTCGTCGATGGCAGAACCCGATCGCACGTAATGTGTTACATCCGCTATATGCACCCCCACTTCCCAAAGTCCGCTGTCGAGTTTCCGAATCGAGAGCGCGTCGTCGAAGTCTTTCGCGTCGCGCGGGTCGATGGTAAATGTAGTTATGCCGCGCATATCCACACGTTTGGCTATTTCCTCCGAAGTAATGCCGGCATCCAACTTTTCAGCCACTTCTTCCACATCGGCAGGATAGGAATAAGGCAGTCCGAATTCTGCCAGAATAGCGTGCATTTCGGTGTTGTTATCGCCTTTGTTCCCTAATACGTCGATAACTTCGCCGATCGGGTTTTTCATATTCGCTTCCCAAGCCACTAACTTAACAACCGCCTTTTGTCCCGTCTTTCCGCCTTTAAGTTTATTCTTCGGAATAAAAATATCGTTGATCATAATACGGTTTTCCACAACAAGGAAAGCGTAGTTTTCCGAAACTTCCAACACGCCGACGAAAGTATCTTTCGCCCGTTGAATAATTTCAATGACTTCGCCTTCGGGCAACATGCCTTTGCGGCGGGCAAACATGTGAATTTTCACTTTGTCGCCTTGCAGGGCATGATTTGTTTTCCGTTCGGGAATAAATATATGCTCCCCGTCATCGTCGGGAATAAGAAATGTTTTGATTCCCTGACGGTCGATGGTTCCGGTTATAAATCCGAAACGGGAGTTCAGTTTGAATTTCCCTCGCGAAACTTCTGTCAGAAACTCTTCATCCAGCAGTTCGTATAGCAGCTGATTGACAAACACACGCTGCGACTCTGCTTTTATATCCAGCTGCGACGACATCTGTTTGTAGTTGTACGTCTTTTCGGGTTCTTCGTTAAATATGCTGATTATCTGACGAATCAATTCCGTCTTCTTTTTCGGCGTTCCGCCGTGTTTTTTCTTTTTCATATAAAGATTATTGTTTGTCCACGAATTACACGAATTAACACTAATTATTTTCTTGATAGAAATTATATAGTCATTTATTCTTTCTTCGTGCAAATTTGTGTAATTAGTGGATTTTTTTATTTAACCATACGTTTATACTCTAAACTTTGGGTGCCAAAATTAATTAGCAACCCCACTTTTAAGCCTGTTGCTTTCAAGTAATTTAATAACTGAGACTCGTGCTCACTCGTTAATTCTGATAAAGCTTTTAGTTCTACAATAATTTTATCAAAACAAATGGAATCTGCTTCATAGTACTTTTTGAGCAATTGTCCTTTATAAAGAATATCAAGTTTAGCTTCTCTCTCATATGGAAATCCTCTGTGTTGAAACTCAAGCTCCAAAGCTTCTTGATACACAGGCTCCAAAAAGCCACAACCTAATTCACGATGCACTTCCATGGCTGCGCCAACAATTTGATAGATCTCTTCTTTGTGATATAATTCCATAGTTTATAGTATTGTTGTCCACTAATTACACGAATTAGCACTAATATTTTCTTGATGTAAATCGGCTTTATTAATTCTTCTTTCGTGTAAATTAGTGTAATTCGTGGATTTTATTAGTTTTTTGAGTAATTAGTGGAGAACTTTCACTCCTGATAATACACTCTTTTTACTCTCCTCGAAATACCTGTAAGTACTTCGTAAGATATTGTGCCGATTTTATCAGCTATTTCCGAAATGCTGATGTTGTTGCCGAAGACTTCAACCACATCGCCTTCTTCCGCATCAATTCCACTGACATCAATCATGCATAAATCCATGCAGATATTTCCAACGGTTTTAGCTCTTTTTCCATTAATCCATATTTCGCCCTTGCCATTTCCCAAGCGGCGATCGAATCCATCGGCATATCCGATTGG
>DAIOHI010000396.1:0-2912 GCA_036744815.1 Paludibacteraceae bacterium | reverse complement strand
AACGCAACCGTATTATTGCCGGACTTTGCGATGCCTTGGTCGTGGTGGAATCGGGAGCGAAAGGCGGTTCGCTTATCACGGCTGTTATGGCAAATGATTATAATCGCGATGTTTTTGCTTTTCCCGGTCGTGTTGGTGATGAGTTCTCCGCCGGATGTAATGCGTTGATAAAAAAGCATCAAGCATCATTGATCGAATCGGGAGCTGATTTGATGCATTTTATGAATTGGGACGAAACGCCCAAGAAAGCTGTTGAGGCTCTTCAACCAACATTGTTTTCCGATTTATCGGAAGAAGAAAGCGAAATTTTATCTATGCTTCGGAAGTCGCCGGACGGAGTTCATGTAAACGAACTTGCCGTTAGTTCCGGAAAACCTTTTAGTAAAATATCCTCTTTACTCCTTAATATGGAATTCGGAGGATTGGTTAAATGCCTTCCGGGCGGAATTTATAAAGCTTTGAGATGACTTTCTTCTAAAGTGAACACAGAGTCAACCAAATATTTTTGCCCAACTTTCTTTATCGTACAACATTCGTTATAAGCATCGTGTTCGAAAAATAGGATTTGCTTTTTTACCACAGCCTCTTTGAGCAATTCGAGTTTTTCTTCCATCGATACAATCGGATGCGTATCGTAAGCACTTACCCAAGCAATAGGTATTGACGCAACCATCGGAATAACATCGCCCGTATAAACGAAAATTCCAATTTCTGTATCGATGTAAGGAACGATTTGTCCTACAGTATGTCCGTTGAAAAGGCGCAATTCAACTTCGGGACAAATTTTTGTGTCCTCATTTATCAAACGAAGTTTACCTGCTTTTTCTACCAAAAGCATGTTTTCAGGAAAGAAAGAATCTCCTTCTCGCACATTCGGATTTAAGAAATTATCCCATTGAGCTTTGCCTAACCAGTACGTGGCATTAGGAAAAGTAAGTTCGATGTCGCCGTTAGCATCGAATTGTGTTGCTCCGCCGCAATGGTCGAAATGAAGATGCGTATGCACCACATCAGTAACTTGTTGACAGTTGTATCCGAGCTTGTTCAATTCTTCTTCGAAGGAAATAATGCCGTTGAAATCGTAGTATTTCAAATAATCCATTTGTTTTGTGCCGGTTCCTGTGTCGATTAAAATTAATCGCTTTCCGGTATCAATCAGTAAGCAGCGCATGGCTAATTTGCAGAAATTTTCTTCGTTGCAAGGATAGCGCTTTTGCCACACTTTTTTGGGAACAACCCCAAACATGGCTCCTCCATCGCAATGGAATGTGCCGGCTTCTATTTTATGTAATTTCATTTTCGAATGTTTTTCTTCTATCTTTTTTATTACTTTTGCGAGTTACAAACTTACATAAAAAAACAATTACAAATAACAATATTTCGACAATATGAAACGCATCCATTTTATCGCAATTGGTGGAGCTGCCATGCACAATTTGGCTATCGCTTTGAGTAAAGAAGATGATGTGCTTGTTACAGGTTCCGATGATGAGATTTTTGAACCCTCGCTTAGTCGGTTGAAAAAGAACGGACTTCTTCCCGAAAAAATGGGTTGGTTTCCAGACGAACGCATCAGCAAGGAACTGACGGCAATTGTATTGGGAATGCACGCAACGGAAGACAATCCGGAGTTGCTTCGGGCAAAAGAATTGGGGATAAAGATTTATTCTTTTCCTGAATACTTATACGAACATTGCAGAAAAAAGACACGCATTGTGATTGGAGGTAGTCACGGCAAAACAACTACAACGGCGATGATTCTTTATGTGTTGAATAAGCTGAACTACAATCCCGATTATATGGTGGGAGCGCAGATAGAAGGTTTCGAAAACATGGTAAAATTATCGCGCGATTCGGTTATTGCCGTGTTCGAAGGTGATGAATATCTGACTTCCCCTATCGATCGCCGCCCGAAATTTCATCTCTACAAACCACATATTGCGGTACTCACCGGAATTGCTTGGGATCATATCAATGTATTTCCTACTTTTGATATTTATGTGGATCAATTTCAGAAATTTGCTGAATTGATCGAACCAAACGGTCGTTTGATTTATTTCGATGGAGACGAAAATTTAGAGAAAATAGCAACTGCTGTTCGTTCGGATGTGGTGGCTTTTCCCTACAATACGCCAAATCATGTTATAAAAAATGGTGTTACTTATCTGCAAACAGGAAAGGAGGAAGTCCCTTTGAATATTTTCGGGGAACATAACTTGCAAAACATGGAAGCAGCTCGTTTGGTTTGTAAGCAGATAGGCGTTAATGACAGCCAATTTTACGAAGCAATTAAGGATTTTAGCGGAGCATCGAATCGTTTGCAGAAGATTGCAGAGAAGGAAACCTCGGTCGCATTCAAGGATTTCGCACATTCGCCATCGAAGCTTCGTGCAACGGTAAGCGCAGTTCGAAATCAGTATCCCGATCGTAAAATTATTGCTTGTATGGAGCTGCATACTTTCAGCAGTCTGACGAAGGATTTTCTTCCGCAATATGACGCTTGTATGAGCGAAGCCGACATGGCTTTTGTTTATTACAATCCCGAAGTGATAGAGCACAAACGACTGGAAGACATCGATCCAAAGCAAGTAAAAGAAGCTTTTGGAGGCAACAATCTGACGGTGTTTACCGATACAAACTTGTTGCAAGAAACATTAAAATCGTTTAATTATAATAATTCCGTGTTATTGATGATGAGTTCGGGGAATTTCTCGGGGATTAATGTAGTGAAATTTACAGAGGATTTAATTCTGAAAAAAAACTAAGAAGGAATAAAAAGCTAAGTTGCTATTCCCAAACTATGGTCAATTGCACTAACTTTGTTCTTCTTTAAAATCGTAATATGACTTTACCAATTGATAAACAACAGCTACTTGATTTGCGTTATATGCGCATGGCTCGTATTTGGGCTG
>DAIOHI010000395.1:0-2913 GCA_036744815.1 Paludibacteraceae bacterium | reverse complement strand
TCAACCAATTTATAGGTAGAAACCAAAGAGCCATAATAAGTCATGTGTTGATTCTGGCTTACTGTGTTTTCGAAACAATCGGGCGTAAAAGCTTTGTAATCGTAGGGAATTTGCTGGTTTTCCCATAATTGACGATGTGGTTCTAAGGCTTCCGCTATTTTTGCAACATAAGCTTCCGGGTTTTTAAAATGCCGGTAATACATCGGAAGAGTAAGAAAGACTAACTTGACGTTATTTTCTTCGCATAACTTTACTGTTTTATCAACAAATTCTTTCGCTTCATCGCCAACAACAAAAGTATCTCCATCAAAGCCAATCACTCCATTATCGTATTTTTCCAACATTGCATTTTCTAAGCCGGATGTAAATCGAACGTAACGTCCTAAATACAACCCCGGTTGCTCTTTTTCTCCTGTTATATTTAATTCGATGTTTTTCTTTATTTGTTCTGTATCCGAAAAAATAAAATTATGATTGCGTACTGTATTCGACCATGCTGCCAAATAATTGCGAGAATTGAAAAGTACGGGAGTCGATAATAATTTTTGTCCTATTTTTTTTCGAGCAGAAAAACTCTTGAATTGATCCGACAAAGCACCAGATTGCAGATTATGAGAAGAGTAATCATTGATTCCAAAAGTTTCAACAACAGCAATTTTAGGCTTATTAACCGCTATCGCTTCTTTCAGGCAATAATAAACATCGGTCATTGTTGTTCCCGGCGAAGCAAGTATAAAGCTATTTGCTCCTAAAGCCGTTGATAAATTTTCGGGATTAATTCCCGTATATAAATGCGAATTTCCTACCAAAACGACATCAACCGGATTGGTTTGAGTGAATTTGTAGAAGGAATTCCATTTACGGCGTGTATGATCGTTTGTATAATCGGGATTAAAATAGCCTTTCGCATCAGTAAAGCAAACGACAGCTATTACTAAAGCAGCTCCTAAAGCAGCTTTGAAGAGTAAAGTTGCAATGGATTTCGGCTTTTCGTTTTTTTCTTCAACTTTTACCTGTTTCTTGCTTTGCTCTTTATTCGGAGTTTTAACCGTTTTTTTTGTTTTAGTCAATTGCTTTGCCATAATTAAAACTGAAAATAGATGAAAGTATTGTCGGTTCCCGAACCATAAGAACCCAAATAAATAATGCTTAATACAATGATTAAGTATAGAGTCCAGCGTATTATGGGAGTTTTCTTATAAAACCACTGCTGCAAGACTTCGCCTCGCTTTTCAAAAATCCATTCGAAGAGCATACTGCCTATTATAAGGAAAAAAGCAAATTTCAATTCCGGAGCTTTCAAGCCGAAATTATAAAGTAGATCTTTCCCTCCGAATCCTAAGTTTTGAAATACGCTTAATGCATCAGAAAATGTTTGAGAACGGAAAAACACCAAAGACAGTGCCCAGCTGCAAAACACAAAGAAAGGAGCAATGTATTTCTTCAGATTTCCCGGTTGTTCCAACTTGAATATCCGATCGAAAACAATAAGAAATAAGCCGTTAACGCCACCCCAAATAACAAAATTCCACGAAGCTCCATGCCATAATCCACTAAGCAAAAACACGATCATAACATTCAACATTGTACGATTTTTTCCTTTTCGATTGCCGCCTAATGGGAAATATACATATTCTCGAAACCAAGTGGAGAGTGAAATATGCCAACGTGTCCAAAATTCGGAGAAGGATTTCGATAGATATGGTCTGCGGAAGTTTTCTCGCAGATTGAAGCCCAACAAGCGAGCTGAGCCGATGGCAATATCGGAATAAGCTGAAAAATCGAAGTATAATTGGAAAGCAAAAAACAAAGCAGCAACAAACAATGGTAATCCTCCGGCAGCAGGTATATCGGCATAAGTTCCATTAACAAACACTGCCAATCGATCGGCAATAACAATTTTTTTGAACAGCCCAAAAGCTATTCTCAGCAGTCCTGTACGCATATTATGATAATCGAAAGTCTTTTTTTCAAAAAACTGAGGAAGAAAATACTGCGCCCTTTCAATCGGTCCGGCTACTAATTGTGGAAAAAAGCTGACATAAGCCAAAAAGGAAATAAATTTATTGGTAGGAGTTACCTTATGATTGTAAACACCAATGATATAAGTAAGAGATTGAAATGTATAAAAACTAACTCCAACCGGAAGAATTATTTTAAGAGGTTCATAATTCAAGTCTCTACCAAATAGAGTGAAAACTTCAACAAAACTATCTACAAAAAAATTATAGTATTTGAAAAAGCCCAAAATGCCTAAATTGATGGCTAAACTGCAATAAAGCCATAATTTGCGCCGTTGAGTATTGCTATCCGGAGTTTTGTGCATTTGCAGTCCGATAACAAAATCGGCAACAGAACTGAAAAGAAGCAAAAACACAAAGCGCCAATCCCAAAAACTATAAAATGTATAGCTGACAACGAGAAGAAATAAATTGCGGACAGTAATGCTTTGCCGATTAAAAACAAGCCAATACAGCAAAAATACCAAAGGCATAAATAGCCCGAAATCAAAGGAGTTAAAGAGCATAAGAACTTAATGATAATATTGGAAAAACATTGAGAGATATCAAACAATTTCAGCTTCTTCGAATCTAGTACGGAGATACTGTTTGCTTAAATTTAAAATACAATATTCATATATTTTTTATTATTACACACAAAAATACAAAGATAAGTTCTTTTTAATTTTATTTTGCTTTTCGTGTGAAAAAAATTATAATGAAATCATAAAGAGGCTTTCTCAAAGAAAAATCAAACTGTGAATAAAATGAATTGTCGAAATTACAACGAAATTTATATTTCGAACTAAATCGAATCAAATATATCTTCTCGTCTTTTTCTTATAATTCACATATTTATCGCCAAAAGTACGAAGCAGGAATTGTTCTTCCTGCTTTATTTGCAAATGGAGCA
>DAIOHI010000394.1:0-2928 GCA_036744815.1 Paludibacteraceae bacterium | reverse complement strand
CACGAATTAACACAAAAAATCCCTTGCAATCTACATTGCAAGGGATTTTCTGTGTTAATAGAAGACGGGTTCTGCAAGTTCCAACTCGCAAGGCCCGATAGTTCGCTAAAGCTATTGAATCCGGTTTATTTTTTGTTTTAAAATATCGAACGGACTTTTTGCTTCTTCCTTGACAGGAGTATTATGTGGGATCACAACTTCCGATTCGTTTATCCATTTAGCGTAAATGGTTTTTCCATCGGTTGGCGCATAATAATAGAGACGCCAATTACTATTAACATCACCATAGTAATAAACAGATCCTGTGCTTTGGGTAAATGCGGCATCTTCGTAAAAAACAGGAACTTTCCCTGCTATAGTAGGCGCTTCATAGAGAGAAGATATGCTAAAATCAGCACCATCGTTATATATATAATCCGACCAATACTTGTCGGTACCGAGCGATCCGCCCCAGTTTATGTAAATATACTGTTGAGGCAAGCGAGTAAACATATCTTTCGTAAAATTTTTCGGCAGCTGGGGGTTAGCACTGTATTGGTAATTGTATGTTGTTTCGTATGTGGATGGGGTTTGGTCATTAATATAAACCTCTTTTATCTCTATCTGTTTCAATCTTTTTTTTGCATCCAATGTAACGTTTATTCTATAGCTTTCTCCTTCGTCCAGCGAACTTTCTTCTACTACACCAAGCAGTTTATTGCCACTTACCGACCAGTTTGCTACATTAAAATTAAGCTCAAGATCTATATCCAGAATGTCCGCAAGTTTCATGTTCTTTAGAATATAGTCATTCATATATTCCACATCGTAAGATTCTCTACCATTATAATATTCGTATGTATAGGCGGAAGCATCCTCCAAGTATAGCATATCAGTCAATATATCACTACCTGTTTTTGAATTTATATGGTACATGAAGAGAATTTTTTTTGCAACAAGATCAATTTCATATTTTTCTGTTGCTTTCTTATTGTCGCTGTTTCTTGTCACCGTTTCTGTTGCTTTCTGTTCTTTTTTGGTCGTTTCAATGGCTTCTTGCAGCAGTTCGATAATTTGAGTGCTTGTAAGGTTCTTATCGGGGGTATAAGTGCCACCGTCATTGTTAGGTTCATCCGAATCACAAGAGAAAAAGAAAGCTGAGCTAAGTAATAAAGCGATAAGATAAATGTTTTTTTTCATGTTTGTTAGTTTAAAGTTTTTTATTCGTTATGTTAATTCTAAATAGAGTTGAGCTTGTAAATATAGTCTTTTTATTTAATCTCCAACACATGGCTATGTTTTTCTTCATTTCAAAACGTATTGGTTCTGGCGAATAAATTTTAGCGAATTGGAATTGATTAATGTGGTTTTTTTAAGCTGTAGATACGTTAATTTATGATTCCTTAAATGAAATGACATAAATAATTAAAATAATAAATCCCTTGCAATCTAAATTGCAAGGGATTTTTATGTTATATATCAAGAGGCTGTTTTACTCTGTCAAGGCTAATGTTTCCTTAATGATTCTTGGAGCCACTTTGCCATTCTCTTTGTCCAGTTCCATCATTATCGTGTCGCCTTCCTGCAACTCGCCGGCAAGAACGATGTCAGCCAGTTCGTCTTCCAGGTAACGCTGTATAGCGCGTTTCAAGGGGCGAGCACCGAATTGTACATCGTAACCCTTTTCGGCGATAAAGTCTTTGGCTTCGGTCGAAAGTTCGAGTTTGTAACCCATATCGGTCACTCGCTTAAACAAGCCTTTCAGTTCCAAATCAATAATCGAGAAGATGGCTTCCTTGCTCAGTTGGTCGAACATTACGATGTCGTCCACACGGTTGATAAATTCGGGCGAGAAGGTCCGGTTTAAAGCCTTTTGTATAATGCCTCTCGAATAGTCCGAATTGAGATTCATGTCGTCGGGCGTATTGAAACCAACACCTTTACCGAAATCTTTCAACTGGCGCGTACCAACGTTCGAAGTCATAATAATGATCGTATTTTTGAAGTCGATGCGTCGTCCAAGGCTGTCGGTTAGTCGTCCTTCGTCCATCACCTGAAGCAGGATGTTGAATACGTCGGGATGCGCTTTTTCTATCTCGTCAAGCAGAACGATAGAGTAGGGCTTGCGGCGTACTTTTTCGGTCAGCTGACCGCCTTCTTCGTAACCCACATAGCCCGGAGGCGCTCCGATAAGACGCGATACGCTGAATTTTTCCATATATTCGCTCATATCCACACGGATTAAGGCGTCGCTACTGTCAAACATAAATTCAGCAAGTATCTTGGCTAAATGTGTTTTTCCCACACCCGTAGGTCCAAGGAAAATAAAGGAACCAATCGGCTTGTTCGGGTCTTTCAGTCCGATGCGGTTACGTTGGATCGCTTTCACAATTTTTTCCACCGCTTCGTCTTGTCCGATAACTTTGTTTTGAAGCACATCTTTCATCTGACGCAATTTCAAGCCTTCAGCCTGAGCGATCCGTTGCACCGGAATGCCCGACATCATTGCTACCACTTCGGCAACTTTTTCTTCGTCCACCGTTTCGGGATGTTGCTGCGATTCTTCTTCCCAGCGTTTGATAGCGTCCTCAAGTTCGTATTGAGCCTGACGTTCTTTATCGCGAATCGGACCAGCCAATTCGTATTTTTGTTCCGAAAGAACTTTTAGTTTTTCTTTCTTCAGTTCTTCTATTTTCTTTTCCAGCTCTTCAATTTCTACCGGAACGGATACGCTTCCTATATGCACTCTCGATCCGGCTTCGTCCATCGCGTCAATCGCTTTGTCGGGGAAGCAGCGGTCGGTAATGTAGCGGTCGGTCAGGCGGACGCAGGCTTTGATGGCTTCGGGCGTGTAACGCACATTGTGGTGATATTCG
This sequence comes from Paludibacteraceae bacterium, assembly GCA_036744815.1. Lineage (GTDB taxonomy): Bacteria > Bacteroidota > Bacteroidia > Bacteroidales > Paludibacteraceae > H1. The sequence goes on along the minus strand of DAIOHI010000394.1, from coordinate 73 downwards.
TAGCGATCCTGAATGTTCTCCAATATCTTGAGCGTTTCTTCCGCAGTTGTCGGATCGACCATTATTTTTTGGA
>DAIOHI010000393.1:0-2930 GCA_036744815.1 Paludibacteraceae bacterium | reverse complement strand
CGGCTTGCGATGAGTCGGATGGCATTTACGATGGTATCTTCGAAATTGATTTCGACGAATTGAAATCTCAGATTATTGGGGACGAACCCAATGTTGATTCTCTCTGGACATTTACTTATCATATGTCAATTTTCGATGCTGAAAACAACATAGATGCCTTGCCAAAACCCTACCAGCTTGGCGATTCCGTTTTTGTAAATTATGTTGATACTATCTTTGTGCGCACCAAGCGGACGGATGAAGTCGGTTGTTCTTCCATTTCAAAAATAATTGTACATACGCAAGCTAAAGCGCAAATAGATATTACATGGAAGGATAGCTTAATTTTATGTGATGGATTGGAAAACGACGGCATTGCTGAATTTATTCTTCCAAGCTTGAGCGATATTTGTACTACGGGCGATAGTGTCCGCTTTTATCAACATTTTTCTGATGCACAACAAAGGAGCAATCCAATACGCAGCACAAGCTACGCAAACGTCAATCCTTTTTCGGACTCTATATTTGTTCGGCTTAGTGCCGATGGTTTTTGCGATACAATTGCTAAAATCAACTTGCTCGTTCATCCGACTTACGAGATGGTTAGGGATACCACTGTTTGTGAAAAAGAACTTCCCTTCCAATATGGCGATAGTATATTTCCACGCAGATTGACATCGGGGATATATCCTGTAGTCTTTAAAACGATTAACGGTTGCGACAGTTTGATAAATCTGAATGTTACTGTGTTGCCTAACGATGATGTCTTAATTGTTGACTCTATTTGTGCGGGCGAAAGATATTCTTCCTATAATTTTGATATCCAAACAAGAGCTTCGATTGAACGCAACGTGATTTTGTACGACTCAATTATGAGTATCAATCGCTTTGGCTGCGATAGTATAACCCGATTGAGTTTGTATGTCAATCCCTTAGATAGCGTTTACATTCACGATACAATTTGTCCGGGTGAAAGATATCTGCTAAATAATTTTGATATTCAAACAGAAATTCAGCCAGACAAGCAGATTCTGATGGCAATTAATTCAGATATAAATAGTTACGGCTGCGACAGTATTACGGTTTTATCATTAATCGTATCGCCCGAAATTATTTTTACGGCTTCATCTAATTTGTTTATGTTCCGTCCCGATGGAATTTATGCCGAAATTGATATTAATAATACTCCGGCAGGCAATCAATATAAATACGAAATCAGTCATTCGTTGAATACGGGAGCTTTGATTGAAACGATTTCCGAAGGGAAATATCGTGTTTTCGAATATGGTTATTATCATATTGTTGTAACGGACGAATACGATTGTCAGCGAGATACAACAATTTTTGTCAATCGTAAATGTCCTGTTTTTGCCGTTGATGCTTCGCCTGAAGTCTGCGCCGAGGAATCGTTGTTTCATGTTGATTATAACATGGAAGATGGTTATCCTGATAGATACAGCATTGAATTTGAAAATAAAGCCATAGTTCAAGGATTTGAAAATGAGTATAATAAAATAATTGCATCTCCTCAAACAAATACTTCGATAGAGATCCGACTGCCGAATAAAATGGCTAACGATTATGTTCGTCCGGATGTTTATCGTGCCGACTTAATACTTTATAATGCCGCATGTCGCGATTTATCGCAACGAATTCCCTTCTCTTTTACCGTGCTTTATCCCTCGTGGATTATTGTACAAAAATGGAATAATGTGATTGCTTTGTTGAATGATAAATTTAATGGCGGCTATTTGTTTTCGTCTTATCAATGGATGAAAAACGGCGAACTGTTGCGAGGAGAAGATTATTCCTACATCTATATTGGCGAAGGAAATAGTTTGGCGCAACCCAGCGATTATTATCAAATCATGCTTACGCGAAGTGACGACGCTGTCACTCTGCCTTGTTGTCCGCTTGTGCCGACCTATCATAGCGATTTGACCCAATATCCTTATTTATCTGCTGGCGGAGAGATTCGTTTTTCGGTAAAGAAAACAGGTGGAAACGCTTATTTATGGAACACAACAGGAGTTCTGCTTGGCATTTATTCGATTGATACGGAAGATATGGGAATTTTGGCACCGGAAGCTCCCGGAGTTTATTTGTTGGAAATTAGAAATGAGCAAAAACCAATGACCTATAAAATTCTGATAAAATAGAAAGTTCGGCAGATTTATTCTTTTTTATTACGGATATAAGTTTGCATATTTTCAATGTATTTTTCGAGATGTTTCAGCTTTTGCTCAACGCTTTCCACTTCCTTTTGTTTGGATTCATCCTGTTTGATAACGTCCAAATATTCAGTGAGTTTTATTTTGTATAATTCATAATATTCAAGTGCTTTTTTGCTGTTTTGAATATCGTAATTATAGATGTTGGAAATCGTAAATAATAAATCCAGACTTTGATCAAGAGTCGCATATTTTAAAGAAAGCTCAATATTATCCGCCGCTTTTTGGAATTCCTTATTATTCTGAAAAGCTTTCGATAAGCCTTTATAATACAGATGAAGTGTTAAATCCTTTGCTATAGTTCTATCCAATAATTTTTGATATTGTGAAATAGCGATGGAATCGTAAGAATTATTATTAATCACAGCTAAGCAATACAAAACGTTATTGTTGGTTGTGTCTTGCTGATAAGCTTTATCAAGAAGGGGTAGAGCCTTGTTGTGGTTATTCAGGAAGTAATAAGAAGTTCCAAGTGTTCGGTTTACGACGAGTGAAGTGTCGCCGGATTCTTGCAATTTGCTTAGCTTTTCGATTGCAGATTTATACAATTCCAAATTATAATACGAAAGTCCGTTAAGCAGCAACATTTGTGTGTCGGTAGAATCTTGTTCCAAAAACACGGAGGAAAATTTCAATGCTGAAGCATAATCCTTTTGTTTTAAAAATATATTCACAATGCTTGCCATCGAAAAACGATCGGTGGAATCGAGCTTTAGAGCT
>DAIOHI010000392.1:0-2959 GCA_036744815.1 Paludibacteraceae bacterium | reverse complement strand
GTTAATAATTTTACCAGCTTCACCGTCTTTTTATGAAGAAATTGGATTTTGGAACCGAATTGGCATTGACAAAAGACGGTGAAGCTGGTAAAATTATTAACGGAATTCCCGATTGGGTTTATGAAGAGGAATTCACAGCAACTCGTTATTTTGAATGGAGCCCTGACAGTAAGCAATTGGCTTTTGTGAAGTTCGAAGAATCGAATGTGCCTCAATACGAGATGCAGATTTTTAATGATGCTACTGGTGAGGAGAATTTTTCGCTTTATCCTTCATTGTTGAAATTCAAATATCCGAAAGCCGGAATGCCCAATTCCAAAGTAAGCGTATGCGTATACGAAGATTTTTATAAATCGACCAAAGCGATGAAATTTTCCGATTCGGATGAAGATTTTTATGTGCCGCGCATAAAATGGACAAATTCCCCTGACCAATTAGCAGTTTTTCGTTTGAATAGAAATCAGAATCAATTGGATCTTTATTTTGCCAATCCCAAATCAACGGTCACTAAATTGATTTTACGTCAGCAGGATAAATATTATGTTGATTATGAAAATATTGGGAATACTTATTTTACACAGGATGGACGTTATTTTTTTACGATAAGTGAAAGTGATGGCTATCGGCACATTTATCAATATCAGATGAATGGAACGCTTCATAAGCAACTGACAAAAGGTAAATGGGATGTAACGGAGTTTTATGGTTACGATGAAGTGCGGAAAGTAGTTTATTATCAATCGGCAGAAGTTTCGCCTTTACAGCGCGATGTTTATACTTTGGATAGCAAGGGAAAAACGATGCGTCTTACCGACGGAAAAGGAAGTCATAATCTGTCTTTCAATAGCAATTATTCCATGTTTATCGATAATGTGTCCAGTATCGAAAATCCGAATAAAATCACATTACACGATCGCTCTGGAAAAGCTATTCGTGTATTGGAAGATAATGCGGATTTAGCTCAAAAAGTAAAATCGATGAATCTTTCTTCAAAATCGTTTTTCACATTTACCACATCCGAAGGTTTCGAACTTAATGCTTGGATTGTGAAACCAGAAGCTATAGATGCGTCAAAAAAATATCCGGTATTGTTGATGCAATATAGTGGACCAAATTCACAGTTAGTTTTGGATAAATGGGACGTCGGATGGGAATATTATTTAGCAACAAAAGGTTATGTTGTTGTTTGTGTTGATGGTCGAGGGACTGGGGCACGTGGTTCTGAATTCCGTAAATGCACCTATCAGCAATTAGGCTTGCTCGAAACCAAAGATCAAATTGAAGCTGCAAAGTATATGGCTCGTCAATCTTATGTTGATGCAAATCGTATTGGAATTTGGGGTTGGAGCTATGGTGGATATATGACTTTAATGGCGATGAGTTCGGGTGAAAATGTTTTTAAATCGGGAATTGCCGTTGCTCCTGTAACCGATTGGCGTCTGTACGATTCAGCTTACACCGAACGATTTATGCGCCGACCACAAGAAAATTTTACGGGTTATGATTCATCTTCGGCTCTACAGAGAGCAGAAAAACTACATGGTAAATTGTTGATTGTACACGGAACTGCCGACGATAATGTTCATGTCCAAAATACAATGTTGTACACTCAATGCCTAGTAGAAGCCGGAAAGCAGTTTGAAATGCAACTTTATACCGACAAAAATCACAGTATATTGGGAACTCAGGCGCGTAGGCATTTATACACGCGTATGAGCGACTTTCTATTTCAGAATTTATAATCTTTATTGAAAAAGGATAATATAGAAATACTTCTTGTCGTTTTTAACTTTTCACATTTTTTTATCTCTTTATTTCAATAAAACATGTTTAATAACAGATTTTAAAAACTTTTTTTGTTTGCTTTTACGCTTAAAAAAGTAGTACTTTTGGGAGTTTTATGAAATAATGTAAACGAAATTATATATAAAGAAAATTAATATAACTTTTTATTGAAAAATTATGACTGCGCAAAAGAAAAATTATGTGTTACCAATCATTGTGATGATCTTCCTTTTCGGAATGATCTCCTTTGTTACCAATTTAGCTTCCCCAATGGGAGATATTTTGAAGTTTCAGTTTAACGTGCCCAACTGGATGGGAACGCTCGGTGTTTTCGCCAACTTCATAGCTTATGCTGTAATGGGTTATCCTGCAGGAAATTTACTTCAAAAACATGGATATAAAAAAACAGCACTTATTGCGATTTCAGTTGGTTTTGTCGGAGTAGGTATCCAAACTTTGTCGGGTACAATGGGTAGTTTTGGTGTATACCTTTTAGGTGCATTCATTGCTGGTTTCTCCATGTGTTTACTAAACACAGTAGTTAATCCAATGTTGAATACTCTTGGAGGAGGAGGAAATAAAGGAAATCAATTGATACAAATAGGGGGGTCTTTTAATTCTCTTTGTGGTACAGCTGTTATTATTTTAACAGGTATCTTAATTCCTGAAGGTATCAAAAACGCACAAATTAGTAATGTGTTTCCGCTAATGTATGCTGCGTTAGCTATTTTTGCCTTTGCCTTTATTGTTATTTCATTGACTGCTATTCCTGAAAAGGAAAAACAAGAACAAGCGGCAAAATCATATCAACATAGTCCCTTGGCTTTTCGTCATTTCGTTTTAGGTGCTATTGGTATTTTCGTTTATGTAGGCGTTGAGGTCGGTGTACCTAACATATTGAACAAATGGTTACAAAATCCAGATTTAGATGTACTGAAATTAGGAGGTGCAGGCTCCGCTGAAGCTATAGCAGGATCTGTTACTGCAACTTATTGGCTCTTGATGCTTGTTGGACGTCTTTTAGGAGCTGCTATTGGAAGTAAAGTTTCTGCAAGAAGCATGTTGATCGTAGCCTCTGCTCTTGGCGTGATATTGACTTTAGGCGCAATGTTTGCTTCTTCCGAGTCAATGGTTAATCTTCCTGTGTTTAAAAATGGAGCCGAAGGCTTGTTTG
>DAIOHI010000391.1:0-2971 GCA_036744815.1 Paludibacteraceae bacterium | reverse complement strand
GTAGCCTTTTGATACCAATACGCTTTTCTGATCAACAAAAATCCAAGTGGAATCGTTTTTCGGATAATTTTCAAGAGTAAACTCCTGTTGAGCACCCTCTTTTTCGTAGATAAAAGTTGTTTCGAATACATCGCGTGGCGCTCCTTCGGGAATGCTCATAGCTTCGGGAATATTAACGCCTTTTTTATAAGGAAGAAAATCGATAAATGGTAAATATTCGTAGCAATATACAGATAATGCAACGCTAATCAACGTAAAAATTCCAACAAGGCTCCATTCTATTTTAGGTAAAAAAATCGGATAACTGCGTTTGGAATAAATAAATAAAGCCAAAGTCATCAAAAATAGGAATATATTTTTAATAAATGTTGCCTGATTGCTGATAACCAAAGCTTCGCCAAAGCAACCGCAATCGGTAACCGGATTTGCAATGGCGATATACAATGTAAGCGGCGTCATCACACACATAAAGAGAAAAGCTATCAACGATGTTTTCTTTATCTGCGTGTTGAACAAAAGACAAAGCCCGATAACGAGTTCAATAGTGGAAAGAGCTATGGCAAAAACGAGCGAAAGTGGCTTGAAAGAAGTCCAAAAATCTCCGAAAGCCACAAGATAATCTCCAATTTTATAAGCACCTCCAAGCGGATCGATTGCTTTTACAAAGCCGGAAAAAATAAATACGGCTGCAAGTAATAGACGAATTATTAAAAATACGATTGGCAATGTCTTTCTTTCTTTTACCAGTATGTTCGTTCGGGTGTTACGTGCCATTTTTAATACTTTATGAGGGTTTAATTTTCGGATTCTTCAATTTTAATCAATCCGAAAATCGCATAATTAATCATGTCAAAATAGTTGGCGTCAATTCCTTCTGAGATAATCGTTTTGCCTTTGTTACTTTCGATTTGTTTGGTGCGGTTTATTTTCATCAAAATCAAATCGGTGTAAGATTCCGAGCGCATCAAACGCCAAGCTTCGTCGTAATCGTGATTTTTTGCATCCATCAATTCTTTGGCTTCAGCCATGTATTTGTCGTAGAGTGCCACTGCCTGATCGTAATCTAAATCGGCTTTCTCGGAATGTCCTAATTCCAGTTGAATCAATCCGATGATTCCGTAGTTGACAATCGCTATCAGCTCGGAGCGGATGCCTTCGTCCACTTTCGATACGCCTTTTGTCTCGATGCTTCGAATGCGGTTGGCTTTTATGAAAATCTGATCGGTTAACGATTGCGAACGCATTATACGCCACGATGAACCATAATCTTTTAGTTTTTTCGTATATATATCACGACAGATATTGGAAATTTGTTCGAATTGTTGATCGGTACGGCTCATTTTTGCGGAAAATAATGGGGTTATAGTTTTTTCGCCTACAAATTTAATGGTTTTTTATCGAATGACGTAATTAAAAATCTTAAACTTCCCACTTTATGCTTACAAATTGCGATCAGAAAATGGAAAAAAACGATTTACTGCTTTAGCTTATTAGGATAAAATATCTAACTTTGATGTCGCTATAAAAGAATTTTTATATGATCAACTACGATTCGATAACGATTTTAGGTCCTACTGCCAGCGGAAAAACATCTGTTGCTTGCGCTTTGGCTTCTGTGCTCGATGCGGAAATAATCAGCGGCGATTCGCGGCAGCTCTATCGGCGGATGGATATCGGAACGGGAAAAGACTTGTCCGAATATGTGGTAAATGGGAAGCAAATTCCTTATCATTTGATTGATATTCGCGAAGCAGGCGAAAAATACAATGTTTACGAGTATCAGCACGATTTTCATAAGGCTTATACCGACATAAAAGAGCGCGGAAAATTCCCGATTATTTGTGGAGGAACAGGGATGTATATCGAAGCGGTGCTCAAAGGATTTCGTTTGTTGAATGTGCCGCCCAATCATGAATTGCGTGCAAGCCTCGATGGAAAGTCGCTGGAAGAACTGACGGAAATTCTTCGTTCCTACAAACAACTTCATAACACAACCGATGTTGATTCGGCTCAGCGTGCGATCCGGGCGATAGAAATCGAAGAATATACTCAAAATACGAATCCCGATTTTAATGAATTCGCAGCCTTGAACAGTCTGATAATCGGTATTGATATTGATCGTGATTTGCGACGCAAGCGAATTAGCGAACGTTTGAAAAGTCGCTTGGAAGAAGGAATGATTGAAGAAGTGAAAGAGATTCTCGACAGTGGCGTAACTCCCGACGATTTGATTTATTACGGATTAGAATACAAATTTGTAACTCAATACCTGATTGGTGAAATGACTTACGAAGAGATGTTTTCCGGTCTCGAAATTGCCATTCATCAATTTGCAAAACGCCAAATGACTTGGTTTCGTGGTATGGAGCGTCGCGGATTCAACATTCACTGGCTTTCGTCAAAACTGCCCCTCCACGAAAAAGTAAATTTTTGTTTAGAAAAAATTGCAAAATAAATAACTCCGCCTTCTCCGAGTATTGCGAGTTCCGACTCGCAGATACACCGGCTGTTGCGAAACAGCTTCTACATTAGCCAATTCCAATCCGTAAATATTCCACATGCAGCAAGTAAAAAGGTTGTATGTAATATCTTTATCGCCTTGCCTTCCTACAAAGGACAGCAACCCACAGACATTCTCGCTTTTTCATTGGTAATTATTGCACATCAGTTTGATATTCTTCCATCCCAATCGGTAATTATCGTACTCCAATTTGATATTCTTCCACCCCAATCGGTAATTGTCGCACCCCAATTTGATATTCTTGCACCCCAATCGGTAATTATCGCAGTCCGATTTGATATTCTTCCACTCCAATTGGTAGTTATCGCAGTCCGGTTTGATATTCTTCCACTCCAATCGGTAATTATTGCACATCAGTTTGATATTCTTCCGCCCCAATCGGTAATTATCCTACCCCGATTTGTAATTCTTGCATTCCATTCGTTCAAGCTTCTTTCCGCTTACGCGAAT
>DAIOHI010000390.1:0-2977 GCA_036744815.1 Paludibacteraceae bacterium | reverse complement strand
GTTGAGAAACATAAACTTTGGCGTTGTCACTTTCCAATACGATGGAATTGGCTTTCTCGGCATAATCAACGGCAGTTTTGTTTACGGATGATTTGTCCCCGCACTGGGCGAATAAAACAGTGCTAAATAACCCTGCTACAATAAAAATGTTTCGGAATAATCTGGTTCTTGCTTTCATGGAATACATTTATCGGTTTACTTTCGAGAAAACAGAAAGAGTTCTCTCGGAGTTTTAATTTGATAATGTAAATTTGGGAAAGCAGGATTATTTTTCGGGTTATTTTCGGGTTATTTGAAAAAGTATTTCATTAACCATCGAAGACAAAAAGATGTTTTTAGCACGCATTTACCTGTAAACATGTAAGTTGAGTGCCTATATTCTGGTGTTTGACAATTCGTGGAAAGAGCGCGGATATTCCGCTGTCATCATCTTTTTGTAGTCGTTTATGAAAATAAAGTATTGTTTTTTTGCTTCATCTGGCATTTTTAATCGGATTAAAGCTTGGATGATATAGTAAAGAGCTTCATCGTTTATGGGATCTATGCGGAATAAGGCTTCGCATAACATCAAGGTCTTTTGAAAGTCGTTTTTAGTAAAACTTTTTTCAATTGCAACGATCAATGCAGGCTCCATCTTTTCTTCAACATATTCTTTAAAAGAATCAAAATCAGGTTGATCAATGGATTTTAGGAATTTACCTCGGCTAACAATCTCTAACAATTCGGACAAATTTTTCTCAATATCGTTTGAGCCGATTATTTCCAGACAGCGAATCGTGTCGTAATAATATGACTGCCCTTCAAACACAATCCGGAACATGCCTTTTTCATGTACAAGCTCAATTCCATCCAATTCGGAAAGTATTTTTCTAAGATGATTGATGGTAACGCCTCGCGAATTTTTCACTTTGTCGCTAGCTTTGTCGGGCCAAAGCAACTCGCTCAGTTGCACAGATGATATTCCTTCGTAAAGTAAATCATGTTGTAATATGGTCAGAAAAGCTTGCTTCAGCTTCGAACTGAACATATATGTGATATCTTTATTAGCCCGATCTCTTACCATAAATTCTCCAAACAAATATATGGAATTTGGTTTCGGTGGCGCTTGTTCGATATTTAATATTGATTTTTTTTCTGCTCCGGCTGTCGATGTTAGAAGTTCTGATATATGTTCTTTTTTTCGTCTGTAACGTTTTCTTACAACGATAACGATTGCGACAGCAATGATTAACAGCAGAAAAACACCACACAGCAGTATAATGAGTTTTTTATCAACAGTTCGATATTGAGCTAAATCATCCCTGCTTATGGGTGGAAAAGATAGAGAATAAACTTTTATAGTTGAAGAAATATCTCTATTATCGAATTCCTGAACGATAGCATATAAATGTGATTTATTAGAAGATAAATATAGATTCGCCTTTGTTTTTATTTTTTCGGAACGAATAGGAATGGAGTCTCCCAATATTTTATAAACTCCATCTTTAAACGAGAATTGATATAAGCGAAGGAATGTTTCCGAAAAATGCTCCGGATAACATAAGGTATAAAAACATGAATCATTTTCGATAACCATTTCCCTCACTGGGACGATATTTTCTTGGTTCCAAGAAATTCTCCAGAGTCTTTTGCTGCTGTTCGTATTCAAATCGACTTTGTGTAAGTCGTAAAAATACTTTCGCCCAACAACTTGCTCGCCCGACTCGTTTCCCATGCCTCCGAAAATATATAATGAGTTGTCCTTTTTCTGATAACCCATCGACGAAAAATAACGAGGATTTATTTTATCTCCATTTAGTTTGATTTCTTCCCAAAGGTTTTTGTTGAGATCGAAAGCGTATAATTTCTCGCTGTATCTCATTTTCCCAAAACCACCTGAACCGCCAAATCCTCCAAAAATATAATAACGTTCGGCTTCAGGAATAAAGCTCGGACTGTGATGATGTAACTGCATTGGTAAAGATGCATAACTTATCTCTGACCATTGTTTGGTGTTTAAATCTAATACAGCGACGGTTGCTTTACTTGATTTTTGTTCGTAATATACTTCATAAACATAGATCTTTTTCTCTTTGTAATTTAAAAAATTTGTGCCAAGAAATATTTCTACAGGACACTCATTTACTGTCGCTTCTCTTGCAATATCTCCTGTGCTAAGATCATAAATAATAATGGAATCTTTGTTGAAAATATATAGTTTGTCTTCTGTGGTATCAAAGTTGCTTCCGGCGACATCAAAAGATGAAAAGTTCTGCTTAGCTTTCCAAATAAAAGCATCATTTATCAGCCAAACAGGATTGCTAACCCATCCAATTGATTTTCCTTTGGAGTCATGGACCACATTTCCAGAGCTTTCTTTCAGAGGGAAGGAATACTCTGTTTTTATATCTGATACCGATAAGTTTTTTATAGCAAAAGAAGGAACATCAATAAAATAGTCACTTCTCCCAAAACAGATGTTCGGATTCCATTTCTCAGGAAAAGCTGTTTTGTCGGCGCTGAAAATCTGATCGTTTAGTTGAAGTGTTAATGATTTTTTTTCCGAATCAAAAGCTATTAGGATTTTTGACCATTCATAAACAGAAAACTCTTTTCTTTTTAGTTGAGCCGTAATTAAGTTTTTTCGTCCTTCCTCGTTGAGTTTGAATATAATAAAAGGATTCTCAATTTGATAAGATAGATTGTATGCTACATTTGATTTTTCATCTTTAATACGGCAAACATAACCTGAACTTGTCGGAGTAGAAAGAGATAATTCAAAACCAATACGAAAATTATTCTGGAAGGAAGGGCTATGATTGTAGAACACTTCATAAGATGTCCGCTCATCAATCAAGTGTTCGCTGCCATTAAAACTAAGACCTTGAGTATAAGTGTTAAAAGGAAATACAATAAAGAAGATAAAAATAAAGCTGAAAACTTCTTTCATATTCATATATACAATCTACATGAGTCCAGAGAATACAAATATAAGAAA
>DAIOHI010000389.1:0-2985 GCA_036744815.1 Paludibacteraceae bacterium | reverse complement strand
TATGTTCTACATGCCGAAGCCAATGCCATAACCAAAGTCGCTCGCTCGAACAACAGCAGCGACGGAGCAACGCTTTATGTTACAGCATCGCCTTGCATGGAATGTTCGAAACTGATTATTCAATCGGGAATAAAGCGCGTTGTGTATGGTGAGAAATATCGTATTATGGATGGCGTAGAGTTGTTGGAACGTGCAGGAATTGAAGTTGTTTTTTTAGAAGAATGAAAACCCTTAAAAAGAGGGACTTTGTATTATGAACAAGAAAAATCTTTTATTAGTACTTATCGTACTGTTTTCGATACTCGGCGGTTTGCTGTTGGGTAATTTATTGGCTCGTCGTGCCTTGTTGAACGAAAATATATTATCGTTGAAAAATACTTTTCTGAACAGAAATGCCGGAAATAAGGTCAGCGATTTACTCTCTATTATTGACGAACAATATGTTGATTCGGTAGACGTGAACGAAATGACCGAAGAATTGATGATCGACCTGGTTTCAAAGCTCGATCCGCATTCTACTTACATTCCTGCTGCTGATTTGGCAGATGTAAATAGCGAATTAGAAGGAAGTTTCAGCGGAATTGGCATTCAATTTAATATTCAGAATGACACGATAATGGTCGTTGCTGTTATCAGCGGTGGTCCTTCCGAGAAAGTAGGAATGCTTGCCGGCGACCGTATTGTAGAAGTAAACGATACTGCTTTTGTAGGAAAAGAAGTGAATAACGAGAAGGTGATGCGTAAACTTCGTGGTCAGTCGGGAACGAAGGTTCGGATTGGGGTTCGTCGAAGCGGAACAGCCGAAATACTTCGTTACGATATTACGCGTGGAGCGATACCGATTCATTCCGTAGCTGCTTCTTACATCATAAAACCCGGCGTTGGATTTATTCGTGTGGATAAATTCGCACAAAATACTTATTCGGAGTTTCTGCATGCCATAGCCGATCTGCGCAGTAAAGGCGCGACGAAATATATTGTCGATTTACGCGAAAACAGCGGAGGATTGATGGATCAGGCAATAAATATGGTCAATGAATTTATGCCTAAAGGTAGCCTTATTGTTTATTCCGAAGGCAAAGCTTATCCACGTTACGAAGCGGCTGCTGACGGACGTGGAAGTTGTGTCAATACGCCTCTTGTAGTGTTGATCGACGATTTCTCAGCTTCGGCAAGCGAAATTTTTGCCGGTGCCATTCAGGATAACGATCGTGGATTGGTGGTTGGACGACGCTCTTTCGGAAAAGGCTTGGTGCAGCAACAACTTCCTCTTCGCGATGGTTCGGCTATCCGCTTGACGGTTGCACGCTATTATACGCCTTCCGGACGAAGTATTCAAAAGCCTTACGAGCGTGGAAAGTCCGAAGACTATGAGCGCGATTTGCTGAATCGTTATCTCAACGGAGAATTCTTTAACGCGGACAGTATTCATTTGAAAAAAGATTCGACATTGATTTATAAAACAGTTAAAGGACGTACCGTTTACGGAGGAGGAGGCATTATGCCTGATGTTTTTGTGCCGCGTGATACCACAAAATATACCAATTATCTGACTAAAGTTGTGAATGGCGGTTTCTTATATCAATTTGCCTTTCAATATACTGATCAGCATCGCGAAAGATTGAATAAGTTCAAATCCTGGCAAGAACTTGAGAAATACCTCGACCATCAAGCATTGCTTTCCGAGTTTACTGTCTTTGCAGTTTCGAAAGGTATTGCCTCAAAACCGTCGGAAATAGCGATATCGAAAAGCATCATCGAAAATAGTCTTACAGCTTACATCATCCGCAATGTATTGGGCGATGAAGGCTTCTATCCAGTGTTTTATAAAGACGATAACGTAGTGTTGCGTGCTGTAGAGGAAATAGGAAAGATGTAGAAAATTATGCAAAGAAATGGAAACACCACAGAGGTATAAATTGACTTCGTGGTGTTTTTTCTTTACTGCCAATATGTCACATGTTCTTTGTTGGCATTTTTTTTGCAAAACATCATTAGCGTTAAAGAGTAACGGTTTTTACTCTTTATTTTTTATTCTAACAAACTAAAAACATATATAAGCTTATGAAAGAAAATGTAAAAAAGGGAAGTATCGGCGTAACGAGCGATAATATATTCCCTGTTATTAAGAAGTTTTTGTACAGCGATCACGAGATTTTCCTTCGTGAGTTGGTGTCGAATGCCGTGGATGCTACGCAGAAGTTGAAAACCCTATCGGCAGTCGGTGAGTTCAAAGGTGAATTGGGCGATTTGACTGTTCGCGTAAGCATCGATAAAAAGAAAAAAACAATCACCATCGCCGACCGAGGCATAGGTATGACAGCCGACGAAATCGATCGCTACATCAACCAAATTGCTTTTTCGGGAGCCGAAGAGTTTGTTGAGAAATACAAAAACGACGCACAAGCCATTATCGGACATTTTGGCTTAGGCTTTTATTCATCCTTTATGGTGTCGAAAGAAGTGGAAATCATCACTCGTTCGCATAAAGAAGATGCCGTGCCAATGCATTGGTCATGCAAGGGCGATCCCGAATTTGTGTTGGAAGAAACAAAAAAGGAAGATCGTGGAACGGAAATCGTATTGCATATCGACGACGAGAACAAAGAATTCCTTGAAGAATCCCGTATCGAAACTTTGTTGAAAAAGTATTGTCGCTATTTGCCTGTTGAGATTGCTTTTGGTAAGAAAAAAGAGTGGAAGGACGGGAAAGATGTAGAAACGGATGAAGATAACATCATCAACGATACACATCCTTTGTGGACGCGCAAACCTTCCGAATTAAAGGACGAAGATTACAAAGCCTTCTATCGCGAACTTTACCCGATGAGCGAGGACGCGCTTTTCCACATCCATTTGAATGTGGATTATCCTTTCAATTTGACCGGCGTATTGTATTTCCCGAAAATTAAAAACACCATCGAACTACAAAAGAACAAAATACAGCTCTATTGCAATCAGGTTTTTGTTACTGACTCGGTGGAA
>DAIOHI010000388.1:0-2997 GCA_036744815.1 Paludibacteraceae bacterium | reverse complement strand
AAATTATGGCATTTTTCTTTCCTTATCCGAATAAACGATGCCATTCATCGAATTTCAGGACTGTTTCCTCTCCGAATTTAGATAAACTTTTTCTGATATGTTCAAGGGAATGTTCTGCATTTAAATTTGATTTTGAATAGAATTTATCGGCATAGCAAATCACTTGTTCTTCAATGCTGACAGGTTCCATATTCCGATGAGGCAGCGGTAAATTATTTTGTCGAATTTCTTCAAGCTTTATTCCCGTTCCGGTATGGCGCTCAGCAACTAAAGCATGACGCGGCAAAGCCTCTTTCCTCAACAAATCGGCACCAAGATATCCGTGCTCAATATATTTGGCAGAGCCTACGCAATGTATTTTAGGAGCGTTACAAAGATAAATCCCAATATCGTGCAACATAGTAGCTTCCGATACAAATTGTCGGTCAATTTCCAATTCGGGATGTTGATCAACAATCTCTAAAGCTTTGTCGCGCACTTGCCGGCTATGCGTTATCAAAATATGATAAAGAGGACTCTCTTTCGGATAATACTTTTCGATAATATTTTCAGCGTTAATCATAATAAACATTTTTGCAAAGTTAGAATATATTTGTTTTCATTGAGTATTTAGAATGAGATAAAGCACAGGCTTTTTCTTAACTTTGCAATTGCGATGGATGAAACAAAAAAATATATTGATGTTATTCTTCCCCTGCCTTTGGCTAACAGATTTACGTATTCTGTTTCCGAAGAATGGGCAAATGTCGTCCGCATAGGCATGCGGGTGGTTGTTCCTTTTGGAAAGAAGAAAATGTACACCGGAATTATTTCTTTGTGCCACACGAATGCACCATCCGTTTACGAAGCAAAAGATATTATCTGCCTTCTAGATGCCGCTCCTATTCTGCGCCATCCGCAGATGAAGTTTTGGGAATGGATAAGCGCTTACTACCAGTCCTATATTGGCGATGTATACCAAGCCGCTGTACCTGCCGGATTGAAGTTGGAAAGCGAAACTTTGGTTTGCATTAATCCCGACTTTGAAGCGGAAGGACGCTTGAGTCAGCGCGAAATGAATGTACTTGATGCACTTTCGGATGAAAAATCTAAGCGTATTTCGGAATTGAATAAACTGCTCGAAATACGAGACGTAATGCCTACTTTAAAACTATTGTTGGAAAAAGGCGCTATCGAGATAGAAGAGCAGATGGTGGAAAAGTTTCGCGCAAAAACGGAAACTTTTCTTCGACTAACGGAAGAATCGAGAAGGGAAGGACGTTTGCAAGAAATTTTCGACGAACTGAAACGCGCGCAAAAACAACAAAGTCTATTGATGGAATATCTTGATCTATCGAAACTTCTTAGTCCTCAAAAGCAACGAGAAGTCAGTCGAAAAGAATTGCTGGAGCGTTCGGGAACTTCAGCCGCTGTTCTGAATTCTTTAGTCGAAAGGGGCATTATGGAAACATATTCCAAAGAAATCGGACGCTTGAGCAACATCGAAATCAAAACTTCGGAAGTCTTTCCGCTGAACGATTTTCAGCAAAAAGCTTATAATGAAATTCTTTTTCATTTTAAAGAAAAACAGACTGTATTGTTGCACGGAGTTACTTCGAGTGGAAAAACGGAACTCTATATTCATTTAGCACAAAAAACATTGGCAGAAGGCAAGCAAGTGCTTTATCTTGTTCCCGAAATCGCACTAACAACTCAGCTTACTGCTCGTCTTCAACGTGTTTTCGGCAATCGACTGGGTGTGTATCATTCCCGATTTTCAGATGCCGAACGGGTAGAGATTTGGAATAATGTGCTGAACGATAAAAGCTACGATATTATTATCGGTGTGCGCTCTTCTATTTTTCTGCCATTTCGTAAACTGGGTTTGGTAATTGTTGACGAAGAGCACGAGCCGAGTTATAAACAATTTGATCCCGCTCCTCGTTATCATGCACGCAACGCGGCTATTGTACTTGCCTCGATGCACGGAGCCAAAACTTTACTCGGAACGGCAACTCCCGCTATCGAAACTTATCAAAACGCCATTGAAGGGAAATACGCTTTGGTAGAATTAAACCAGCGGCATCAGGATGTGGAATTGCCCGAAATAGAAGTGCTGAACACAAAAGAAGCTTATCGAAAAAAGGAAATGACCGGACACTTCAGCGATTTATTATTAAGTAAAATAAGCAAAGCTTTGCAAAATAAAGAGCAAGTTATTTTATTCCAAAATAGGCGCGGATATGCTCCATATATCGAATGTAAAGCCTGTAATCATGTTCCTCGCTGCGAAAATTGCGATGTAAGCCTCACGGTTCATAAAGTTTTTAACACCTTAAGCTGCCATTATTGCGGATATACAACAGCGATACCGGAACGATGTCCCGCCTGCCACAATCCGGGTACACTATCGACCAAAGGTTTTGGAACTGAAAAAATTGAGGACGAAATAAAGGAACTTTTCCCAACTGCCCGTGTTGCGCGAATGGATTTAGACACCACACGTTCGAAAAAATCTTACGAAAACATTATTAATAGTTTCGAACAGCACAAAGTAGATATATTAATCGGTACGCAAATGATTTCGAAAGGGCTTGATTTCGAGCGAGTAAGTTTGGTAGGTATTCTGAACGCGGATAATATGCTGAATTTTCCTGATTTCAGATCGAGCGAGCGCGCCTTTCAAATGATAGCGCAAGTAAGCGGTCGTGCCGGACGAAAGCATAAGCGAGGAAGTGTTGTGCTGCAAACTTCGCAGCCTGAAAATCCAATTATCCGTCAAGTAATTGCTAACGACTATAAGGAAATGTTCTGTCTACAATGCGAAGAACGGAAGCAGTTCAATTATCCGCCTTACTGTCGATTGATTCAGATTACCCTTCGTCATCGAGATGCTAAAACAGCAAACAAAGCAGTATCTCATTTGGCAGTTAATATGCGGAAAGTTTTCGGCAATCGTGTGCTTGGTCCGAATGAACCGCCTGTTGCCCGTATTCAAAATATGTATTTGAGAAATAT
>DAIOHI010000387.1:0-3001 GCA_036744815.1 Paludibacteraceae bacterium | reverse complement strand
GAAGCCCGATTATAAGCTGACACCTGTTCCCGAAGCTTCTAAGCTCGATTACAATATGTATTTGGTCGAAATGAATTCTTTTGGTAACGAATTGATACGAGGTTATTACGCTCAACCGAAAAAAGAAGGAAAGCATCCTGTCATAGTTGAATATATGGGTTACGGTTCGCAACCTCATCTACCGAATCAAACTTGGGATGACTTTGCTTATTTCGTGCTTTCCATTCGTGGTCAGGCACTCAATTTACCGGAGAATAAATACGGAACATGGATTACTTACGGGCTTGACAACAAGGATAATTATTACTATCGTGGCGCATTTTTGGATGTTGTTCGCGCATTAGATTTTGTAAGCAGCCGTCCCGAAATCGACGCCGATAAAATTGCTGTTCGTGGAGGCAGTCAAGGCGGTGCCTTATCATTTGTTGCCGCTTCGCTCGATAAACGAGTGAAAGCCGCTGCGCCGAATATTCCTTTCCTTTCCGACTATCGCGATTATTTTGCCATTACTCATTGGCCCCGAAGCGATTTTGAGGAATATATGAGAACGCATCCCGAAGCTCAATGGGAAAATATTTATAGCTTATTGACTTATTTCGACATTAAAAATCTGGCACAATGGATTGAATGTCCTTTGATAATGGGAATCGGTGTGCAAGATGAAGTTTGTCCGCCTCACATCAATTTTGCCGCCTACAATCAAGTTCGTTCGGAAAAATGCTGGATGGCTTTTCCGCAATTCGGACACAGTGTAGGAAAAGAATTTTACGATGCTCAGATGGCATTTTTTAAAGAAAAACTAAATGTAAAATAATAATGAAAAAAGCAGTCATATTTTTATCAATCATGTGCGCCCTTATTCTAACGCAATCTTGCAATAAAACTCCTCAGCAAAACTTTGTAAAAGTTCAGGACGGACATTTTGTAATTGGCGAAAAGCCTTACTATTTCATTGGTACAAATTTTTGGTATGGAGCCATTTTAGCTTCCGAAGGGCAAGGCGGTAATCGCGAGCGTTTGCATAAGGAATTGGATTTTATGAAATCCATTGGTATCAATAATTTGCGTGTCCTTGTTGGTGCCGATGGCGAAGCGGGACAAGCCGTAAAGGTGATGCCGACTCTTCAGCTTGCTCCCGGAGTGTACAACGATACGATTTTCGATGGATTGGATTATCTTCTTTCCGAAATGGAAAAACGCGGCATGTATGCGGTATTATTCCTGAATAATAGTTGGGAATGGAGTGGGGGATACGGACAATATCTCGAATGGGCAGGAAAAGGTAATGTGCCCGAAGAAGGTGTTCACGATTGGCCCGTATTTCAAAAACATGTAGCTCAATATGCTCAATGCGAGAGTTGTAAGGAAATGTTTTTGAATCATGTAAAACATGTAATGACGCGCAGCAATCGTTATACGGGGAAAAAATATACTGACGATGCAACTATCATGTCCTGGCAAGTGGGCAACGAACCTCGTGCTTTCAGCGAAGAAGCGAAGCCTCACATGGCTGCTTGGATAAAAGAAACAACGGCTTTAATGCGTTCGCTGGATGCAAATCATTTAATTTCCATTGGTTCGGAAGGTTCGTGGGGTTGCGAAATGGATATGGATTTATTCGAACAAATGCACGCCGATGCGAATGTAGATTATTTGACGATGCACATTTGGCCCAAAAACTGGAGCTGGATTGATATAGAAAATATTCCGGCTTCCGTTGAAGATGCCATTTCGCATACCGAACAATATATGACAGATCATATTGTTATGGCGAAAAAACTAAAAAAACCAATTGTAATGGAAGAATTTGGTTTTCCACGCGATAATCACAAATACAGTCTTGACGATCCAACAACGGCTCGTGATCAATATTACGAATATGTATTCGATTGGCTTACAATCTCAGCAAAAGAAAAAAGCGTTTTTGCCGGATGTAATTTTTGGGCTTGGGGTGGATTTGGGCGTCCTGCGCATCTGAATTGGCAGCCTTGGGACGATTATGTAGGTGATCCGTCGCAAGAAGAGCAAGGATTGAATTCTGTTTTCGATACGGACTCGACCATTGGAATCATAAAAAAATACGCAACACAATTAACGATACAATAAAAATGAAGAAAGCAACAATATTATTACTGATTTTTCTGGCAATAACTTTCCAGAATACTTATTCGCAAAAATTCGAAGGATTAGCAAAAACACCTCAAATGGGTTGGAATAGCTGGAATAAATTCCAAACCAATATTAACGAACAAATGGTGAAAGAAATGGCTGATGCTCTCGTTTCTTCGGGTTTGAAAGACGCAGGTTATAATCACATTTTGCTTGATGATGGTTGGATGGCTATGGAGCGCGACAAACAAGGAAACTTACAGCCGCATCCCGAAAAATTTCCCAATGGAATAAAAGTCGTGGCGGATTATGTACATTCAAAAGGTTTGAAATTCGGACTGTATAATTGTGCCGGTTCGAAAACCTGTGCCGGATATCCCGGAAGCCGTGGTCACGAATATCAGGATGCGCTTAAATATGCCGAATGGGGCGTTGATTATTTAAAATATGATTGGTGCAGCACCGGTAATTTGAATGCAAGCGAAGCTTATACAACCATGCGCGACGCTCTTTATACAGCCGGAAGACCTATTTTATTGAGTATTTGCGAGTGGGGAGATAATCAGCCGTGGGAATGGGCGGCACCAATCGGGCACAGTTGGAGAACTACCGGAGATATTTATAATTGCTTCGATTGTGTTCACGATCACGTGACTTATCTTTCTTTTGGCGTGACAAAAATATTGACGATTCGCGATCAGGATATGCTCAGGAAAATTGCCGGTCCCGATCATTGGAACGATATGGATATGTTAGAAGTTGGAAATGGGGCTTTGAATTTGCACGAGGAACAAACGCATTTCGCTTTATGGGCAATGTTGAATTCGCCTCTTATTCTGGGCAACGACATCCGCGATATAAAAAAGGAAACTCTCGAAGTACTTACCAACAA
>DAIOHI010000386.1:0-3006 GCA_036744815.1 Paludibacteraceae bacterium | reverse complement strand
TTATATCCCTGCAATTCGTTTGATTTCAGCAATTATCGCTTCTGCAAACTTATTGGCTTGTTCTTCGTCCGCTGCTTCGGAATAAATGCGTATGATCGGCTCTGTGTTCGATTTTCGCAGATGTACCCAACCGTTAGGAAAATCAATTTTCACACCGTCGATATCGTTTATTTCGTATTGCTGATAGCTTTTCTTTATTACTAATAATATGCCATCGACATCAATATTGGGCGTTAACTCTATTTTATTTTTCGAAATAAAGTAGGATGGATAAGTTTTGCGCAATTCCGAAACTTTTTTGCCCGATTTGGCTAAATGAGTCAGAAAAAGCGCAATTCCCACCAATGCGTCGCGACCGTAATGGCTTGCTGGATAGATTATGCCGCCATTTCCTTCGCCTCCGATAACGGCTTTAGTTGCTTTCATTGTTGTTACCACGTTTACTTCGCCAACTGCCGAAGCTTGATAGGAACAGCCGTACTTCTGCGTAACATCGCGAAGTGCGCGTGTCGAACTGAGGTTCGAAACCGTATTGCCCGGTGTATGTTGCAATACGTAATCGGCAACCGCAACCAAGGTATATTCTTCGCCAAACATGCTTCCGTCCTCGCTGATAATAGCCAAACGATCCACATCGGGATCAACCACAAATCCCACATCGGCTTTCCCTTGCTTCATCAGAGCCGAAATTTCGGTCAAATGTTCGGGGAGCGGTTCGGGATTGTGCGGGAAATGTCCGTTGGGCTCGCAATATAGTTTTTCGATGTTTTTTACGCCTAAAGCTTCGAGCAAAGCCGGAATAGCAATACCTCCAACTGAATTCACGCAGTCGATAGCAACACTAAAGTTGGCTTTCTTAATAGCTTCCACATCAACTAAGTCCAAAGAAAGAACATGTTCGATGTGTTTTTGAGTGTAAGAAAAATTTTCGCTTAATTTTCCTATTGCATCAATAGGAGCAAAATCGAAGTATTCTTTTTCGGCAATTTTCAGGATGTTTTCACCTTCGGCGGCATTGTTTTGGATTGTGGCTGGCGGTAAGGATGATTCCTCCGGCGGCTTTTTCCATTGTAACGGCAAGTTCGGTTGTCGGCGTGGTTGCCAATCCTATATTAACTACGTCGAAACCCATTCCAAGCAATGTTCCGATAACTAATTGGCTGACCATTTCGCCCGAAATGCGAGCGTCGCGCCCCAGCACAATTGTATTCGAATTATTTTTCTTATTATCTCTGATTTGTGTCGCGTAAGCAGCGGTAAAGCGTGCTATGTCAACAGGATTTAAGCCTTCACCGATTTTTCCTCCGATGGTTCCTCTGATGCCTGATATGGATTTTATTAAAGTCATATTTTAAAAGTATATAGATTCGTGTTTTTAGTTTAAAAAGCCATCTTTCAGCTTTGTGTGAAAAAAAACTCTCCGCTGATGGCGGAGGATTTCTTTAATAAAATTTCGAGTTGTTATTTCTCGAATTTCAGCTGTAAGATGTATAATCTGGGTGTCGTCGTATTTCCATCGTCGAATACTCCCCAGTAGGGATTTGCTGTCGATGTGCTGAAGCCTTTTTTTGAAGGAACGATGATTTTAGCTTCCGCTCCCGCCCGTTTCATATAATAAATTGCCCAATACCAAGCTTCGCAAGCACTTAAGGTGTAATATGAAAAAGAAGCTAAGGCGGGATTGTAATAAGTGAAAGAAGGAGGACTAGGGAAATGCACCGTTGTCCAGTTGAGTAAGCTGTCGGGGTTCTCGTTCAATGTATAAGATTTGAAACGTAGAATGGCTTTATTGCCATTTTCGATGGAGTCGCTTCCTATTCCCGCCTTGGTTATGTTGATATATATATTGTCCGAAGTTTTATAAAAATTGTTTTCGGGCCAAGCTTCGTTCGAAGGCAGGGCGGAAGATATTACCTTAATATTGTTACGCTTAATGTAATTTGATATGAGCTCTTTCTCTATTTCCAATTCCTTGGCATAACTTGTATCGTTACACGAAAAAAATGAAAGAGAAATAACTACGCCTAAAAGAATGATGAAAGCTTTCTTCATTTGTTTTAAAAACATATAATTTTAAATGCAAATATCCGATTTAATTGCGAAATGGAAAAGTTAAATTTCAGTAAACAAGGGCTCTTCTATCGCTATATTGCTATTTTTTCGAAACGAGGGAATTTATTCCTTTTCTACCGCTACTTTGAATATAACCGAAGTGTAAGAAGCTACATTAGCTTTTCCTTTCATTCCGTAAGCGATATACCATGGAACGATAAGGGTGGCGCTTTCGCCTTTCTGCATTAGTTTTAAGCCTTCTTCAAGTCCAATGGGTAGTTTCTTTTTGCCAATTTCGATATTTTGTTCATTGCTATCCAACAGCAAACTATTGTCTAAGGAATAAACCTGATATGATATGTTGACGAGCGTTTTTTCTTTTATTAAATCATTGCCTTCATGCGAAGCGATTCTATACCAGAAGCCGATTTTGTTTTTTTCGAAAACAGAATCGAGTTCGGAAACGTATTGCAAAAGTATGCTGTCTTCTCGATTTGCCATTGTTTGGTTTATGCCCAACAAGGCGTTCGCTTCTTTGTCAAGGACCTTCTCGCCTTTATTAGCAGGAAGCTGAGGCTGTTTCTTGGCACAAGATAGCGACAAAAATATCAGTAATAAAAAGAAAATACTTTGTTTCATCTATTCTATCTTTCCGCCGCGTTTGATTGCGTTTTCCGATTTCAACGGATTTGCGCTGATTTCTTCATTCCATGCGCGATTTTTACAAAGGTCGTAAGCCAAATAAACAGCTTGACGGAAAGATTCTTCCGATGCTTGGTTTTTTCCGGCAAGGTCGTAAGCTGTTCCGTGGTCGGGCGAAGTGCGTACAATTGACAATCCTGCGGTATAATTAACCCCCGTTTCCATAGCAATGGTTTTGAAAGGGATTAAACCTTGATCGTGATACATGGCTAAAACGGCATCGAATTGACTGAAACGTCCGGCTCCAAAAAA
>DAIOHI010000385.1:0-3006 GCA_036744815.1 Paludibacteraceae bacterium | reverse complement strand
AAACTGAGAATCAAATTAACAGTTCTGAAAAAAAGAATGTGTGTATGCCTGAACCACCTAATTTTTATGATTATTTTAAAACTGATTTTATTGACTTCGCTTCTTTGCGAGGAGCTGATGTTTCTGCGTTTTCTTTTCGAGATAGTCTTCATTCACCACTAAAACAAAACCTAATAGTTACTTCAAATTACGGGAATAGAAAGGGACAAAAACATTTTGGCGTTGATTTCAAACTTGCCGAAGGAGATACTGTATGTAGTGTTTTTTGTGGGAAAGTTCGAGTGATAAAATATGATGAAACTTACGGACGTGTTGTGGTCGTTAGGCATTATAATATGTCGGAATCTGTTTATGCGCATTTGAGTAAAGTTATAGTTAAAGTGGGAGAAGAACTCGTTGTTGGGGCTCCGATTGGTTTAGGCGGAAATACCGGTCGCTCAACGGGAGCACATCTCCATTTTGAATTACGCTACGAAGGCTACCCTATAAACCCAATCGTAGAAAATAAATTTTTAAAAACTATCGCGATTAAAGCCCTTCCTTGAAAAGTTAGAATTCCACCCAACTCAATTCTATCATTTTTTCACCTACATAAACACAAATATGTTTGTTCGCTTTATATATATGTACTAATATATAAAGTTTCTATTTTTATGTTTTTGATAAAATAATTAACAAAAAATTATTCAAAAACACCTTCCAAAACGACTTTTGATACCTTAATTGAAGCCGAAATTTAATTATTCTAAAAAAATGTATTTTGGCATGGTTCTTGATTTTTTTATAGAATCCTCTTTATATTAAAAGAGAAAAAGGATTTCAAAAAGGCATTATAAAAAGAGTATTATCCATCAATACATTGGATGTCGTTATAAGTTTTTTATTATGAATAAAATTCATATCGGATCTCTTATCAAGCAGAAGATGCAAGAAAAAGGAATGACTACAATCGATTTTGCTGCGGCAATCCATTGCAGCAGACCAAATGTTCATTCTATTTTCAAAAGAAAAAGTATTGATATTCATCAACTAATGGTCATTTCGAAAGTTTTGGAGTATGATTTTCTTCAAATATATCATAACACATATACGCCAAATAAATGTATTTTGCTTGTTGAGTTAGATAAGAAGAAATTGGATGAGATAAAAAACAACGAAGCAATAAGAATAATCAAGCAATGGAGCGTGTCAGAATAAATGACAGCTATGTCACTTATTCTATATATCGGTGCTTAGATTACAATAGTTATCCTTGTTAAATTTGTCAAAGCACATTTTTGGAATAAATACTATGGTGAATTTATAACTGTTACTTTTAATCCATTGTGAAAAAGTGAATAAATTCTCTTAAAAACTTATATAGTTGTTTCGTATTTAAGGATTAAAAAATCAAGAATGAATTTAACGAATAAAATTGACCTTTTACCTGCTGAAGTCCAATATGTCTTTCATATAGCCCAAGCTTATGTACGAGAATACTTAAGCGAAGCAATTATGCCAGAACACCTTTTGAAAGCTCTTTTGCATAAAGATGTTGGACTGATCCCTTTTTTGGATACATTAGGAAAAGATTATTACTACTTATTGGATTGGGCTGATGTGAGAATAGAATTGTTGCCAAAAACATCCGGTTCTTCATCGGAACTTTTAATTACTGATGAAACAAAAGCAGTACTCAGAACAGCTGAAGATTATCAAGAGAAATATGGTATTACTGAACTGACTCCTATTCTCCTATTGGCAGCCATGGCTACACCTGGAGTTGGTTTTTCCTATGAACAGCTAAAATCCTTTCCGCTTACGTCAGAAGAAATTTTGGATTCTTTAGGACGTGTTGTGCCTGTAAACGAATTATCTGGAAGATCTTTTTCGGAAGGAAATATTTCCGGGAAAAATATCGAAAAATATACAACCAATAAAACTCAGGAAGCCTTAGATGGAAAATTACCTAAGATAATAGGTCTTAATGAAGAAGTTCAAACGATTTTTGAAACGTTAGGTCGGAAAAACAAAGCCAACATATTAATTATTGGAGAATCTGGTGTTGGTAAAACTGCCTTGATTGACGCTTTTGTTCAACGTGTGGCATTGGGAGAAGTACCAGCACCTCTTAAAAATGCTCTTGTATTTGAACTTGATGTTACGGCAATCTCATCGGAAGCAAACTACAAAGGAGAAATTGAAGATCGGATGAAGAAGATTTTGATGGAATTGCGCAGTTTAAACAACACCATCTTGATAATCGAGAACTTAGATAAATTTTTCGAGAAAAACGAATCTTTATATGGACTTTCAACATTGCTAAAACGTGAGATAACTAAAGAAAACCTTCGCTTGATAACAACAAGTTCGATAGAAGGTTACACAAAAAACATAGAACCGGATAAAGAATTTCTTCGGCTAATTGAAAAAATGACACTGGAAGAACCAGATACAGATACAACTTTTCGTATCGTATCCGGTGTAAAATCTCGTTATGAAGCATACTACGGGCTTTCGATTTCAGATGAAGTCATTATAGAAGCCATTCGGTTGGTTAAACGTTACATGGGAGAACGTTCTCTTCCAGACTCGGCTTTCGATCTGATCGACAGAACTTTATCGCATATCAATACTTTGAATGATATTTCTGAAAAAGAGATAAATAGTCTGAAACAGAAACTAAATAATCTTTCACTTCCGGTCGAAGAAAAAGATGATCAAAAAAAACGTCAGGAATTAGGATGGTTTTATTCAGAAATATCACAACGTTTAAGTTTATTACTAATTGCACAATTGAGTGAAGATGTTGATTTTCATAAATTGACTAAAAATACAGAAAAAATCGATTATCTGAATAAGATGCTTGATAAATTGAGCGAATTGGTGAAAGACAAGCGAGAATATGTTGAGCCAGCTGATCTTGCTGTAATTATTGCAAAACAAACCGGTGTTCCCGTTGGAAAGCTACAAAGCAAAGAACGCGACAAACTAATGAATGCTGAAAACATATTAAAACAGCGAGTA
>DAIOHI010000384.1:0-3017 GCA_036744815.1 Paludibacteraceae bacterium | reverse complement strand
GACCTTTACACCGGAACGGGAACTATTGCGAATTTTGTTGCGCGAAAAGCTCGTCAGGTTATTGGAATCGAGTATGTGCCCGAAGCCATCGAAGATGCGAAAGAGAACGCGAAGCATAATGGAATTGATAATACGCTCTTTTATGCCGGCGATATGAAAGATATTTTGACGGAAGATTTTATTCGTGTTCACGGAAATCCGGATGTGATTATAACCGATCCACCTCGTGCAGGAATGCATCAAGATGTGATTGACGCGATGCTTCTGGCAAATCCCAAACGGATAGTTTACGTTAGCTGCAATCCGGCAACTCAGGCGCGGGATATTGCTTTGCTTGACACGCAATACAAGCTGACCGCAATTCAGCCAGTGGATATGTTTCCGCATACTCATCACGTCGAAAATGTTGTTTTGCTGGAAAGAAGATAATTTGAAATCTTGAATTTTTGAAATAATGAATATTTGTGTTTATTGCGGCTCGAGCAGTCAAGTGAAACCGGCTTATTTTGAAGCGGCAAATCGTTTAGGTCGTATTTTTGCTGATGAAGATATTGCACTTGTATATGGTGCCGGTGCGGTTGGTTTGATGGGCGAGTTGGCGAATAGCGTTTTGGCAAACGGCGGTCGGGTAACGGGCATTATTCCTCGCTTTATGGTTGAAGAAGGCTGGAGTCATGATAAATTGGAAAATTTATTGGTGACGGAAAATATGCACGAGCGTAAACATAAAATGGCAGAAATGGCGGATGCTGTTGTTGCCTTGCCGGGTGGATGCGGTACTTTCGAAGAATTATTGGAGATTATCACATGGAAGCAATTAGGGTTATTCGCAAATCCTATTGTTATTCTAAATATTGATGGATATTTTGATCCCTTGCTTGAATTAATGAAGCGTGCGGTTGATGAAAACTTCATGCGTTCGGAACATGCACGTATGTGGCAGGTGGTCAATTTGCCCGACGATGTTGTTCCTACAATTCGTGAAACTCCACAGTGGGATGTCAATTATCGGAAATTCGCTGCGATATAGTTGTTGATAGAAGTTGCCGATGCAAATAATAATACAAGGTTTACAAATATTTTTATTCCAACTTGCCGATTTTTTTATTGGCAAATCTTTAGTTTTTGCACAGTCCGACTCTATTTCCTCTACTTTGTCTCACGTTATTGGATACGAAGGAGATAAATTTCCATCGCTTCCGCAAACAGAATATTGGGTGTTTATCTGTTTGATTGTATTACTCGTTTTGTTAGTTGTGGCAGTCGCTTTTTCGTCGTCATCTCTTGTTTTGGCTGTTAAAATGCTGTTTCAGATAGATGATAGGACTAGTTCTTTTTCAAATATGGCGGCTATCAGTTCTTCGTCTCGATTTCTTTTCATCGCTTTTTTTCTTGGAGTTCTCAGCTTTCTGGGCTATTTATATGTTCATCCACAGGGCAGTGATTTTTTACTGTCGAAATACGGATTGTTTTTAGGAATTACTACTTCATTTTTGCTGTTGAAGTTGCTTTTAGCTCGCCTGTTAGGTTTTGTTTTTCTCGATCCATCTTTATTTAAAATAGCGAGGGAAACCTACCTTAACATACTTTCACTTCTAGGCATTGCTTTATTTCCTCTACTTGTATTTTGTATTTATACTCCTTTTTTAAGTGATAATTTGTTGATTATTATAGTGATTAGTTTTATTTTGTTTGCTCTTTTGTTATTCGCTTTTAGACTGATTCAAATATTTTTTTCAAAAATAGTAGATTCTTTTTACATATTGTTGTATCTTTGCACCCTCGAAATTTTGCCTTTTTTGGCGCTGTTTCGACTGTATCAAAACTTAGTGTAGGATTGTGTAGAAAAAATAAGTATGTCCTTGAAAATTAAAAAAATACTTGTATCTCAGCCAAAACCATCTACTGAGAAATCTCCTTATTTTGATATTAGTGAGAAGTATAATGTTAAAATAGATTTTCGTCCTTTTATCAAGGTTGAGCCTATTTCGGCAAAAGATTTTCGCACTCAAAAAATATCAATTTTAGACTATACGGCAGTTGTTTTTAATGCTCGTCATGGTATCGATCATTTCTTTCGCTTGTGCGAAGAATTACGCGTGACTGTGCCCGAAACAATGAAGTATTTTTGCGTGTCGGAATCCGTTGCTTTGTATTTGCAACGTTATATTCAGTATCGTAAACGTAAGGTTTTTTTCTCAGCGACAGGGAAATTGCCGGGTTTAATTCCGGTTTTGAATAAACATCCCGAAGAAAAATATCTGTTAGTAACCTCCGATGTTGTAAACGAAGAAGCTACGGCAATTTTGGAAACTTCCAAATGTACTTTTGATAAAGCAATCATGTACAAAACCGTAAGCAACGAATTTAATCCTAACGAAGAATTCGACTATGATATGTTGTTGTTTTTCAGTCCGGTTGGGATTGCATCGTTGAAAAAGAATTTTCCTGATTTCGAACAAGGAGATATTCAAATCGGTTGTTTTGGAAGCACTACGGCTCAAGCTGTACGCGATTCCGGTTTACGTCTCGATTTAGAAGCTCCAACACCCGAAGCTCCCTCGATGACAATGGCTTTAGAAAACTTTTTGAAAGAAAATTTGAAAAAAACTCGCAAATAATTTTCATTATATAAAATTGAAGCTATCCCAAAAGTATCGAAAGTTTTTCGTACTTTTGGGATAGTTTTTTTAGATGAAACAGTCGAATAAATTTCCGAAATCCGAACATCTCTGCGGAGATAAAAATCTGACGCGATTATTTTCGCAAGGAAGTGCTTTTATGGCTTATCCTTTGCGTGTTGTCTCGTTGATAGAAACTCAAGATGACTCGAATGAAGTGGCTCGGATTGTGGTGATTGTATCTAAAAAACGTTTTAAAAAAGCAGTTGATCGAAATCGCTTGAAGCGTTTGATGCGCGAAGCTTACCGTTTGAATAAGTCAGATTTGC
Organism: Paludibacteraceae bacterium; assembly: GCA_036744815.1. Classification (GTDB taxonomy): domain Bacteria; phylum Bacteroidota; class Bacteroidia; order Bacteroidales; family Paludibacteraceae; genus H1. The sequence continues at coordinate 67 of DAIOHI010000384.1, read as the reverse complement.
TACAGGAGTTGACAACTAAAAACAAACAAGCTTTGATCGCATTTCATTATGTCGCTGAAAACGAATT
>DAIOHI010000383.1:0-3042 GCA_036744815.1 Paludibacteraceae bacterium | reverse complement strand
CTTTTTGCTGACAGGAGAAAGCTAAAACAGATAACAATAGCGAAATAATTAAAAATTTTGTTTTCATAATTTAATTATTTAAGTTTGGCTTTGACATAGACCGGATAATGGTCGGATGCTGTCTCATGATCGTAACTTGGAAACATAGATACGCGACCTGCCGTAAACTTTTTGTGATTCCAATTTTTATTATACTCAATTATATAATCAGCTTCGTCGGATGGTATTGAATCTCCCGTGTTATGTTTATCAAAAGTAGGATAAGTTTTCACTTTTGCTAACACCTCAAATCCGTTTTCCTCAAAGAGTTTTATTGATCTATCGGTAGACTTACTATTCAAATCTCCTGCTACATAAATGGGTTTGTTGGCATTTTTGCATACCAATACCACGCTGTCGTTCAGAATCAACTCAGTAACTTCTTTCCTTTTCCTTTCTGCATTGTTTACATTTACCGGATAGTGTGTGCAAACAAAGCAAAAATCGTTAAACTCAGCAACCATATAAGCCACATGATTGCCATAAGAAAGAGTCCCGGGTTTTTTAGATGTGATGGAAGGCGTACCAAAAGCAGGCTTCCACAATATGCCTATACCGGATTGGTATGCCCAGTTTCCATCGCCGCCTATGTCTTTGTATCCGGTACGAAACATTTCGCCGCTCATGCCGGTTTGTGCTTTCAGGTTGTTGAAATTTGCTCTTCCCGTAATTTCTTGTAAGGCAACTACACCCGGATTAATAATGGAAATGACTTCTGCATGCTTAGTTTGGCTATTAGCAAAACTCACATTCCACAAATTATAGGACATTAAAGTTAAGTGATTAAGGGAGTCATTATTCACTATTATTTCGAGTTCGGCACCGGGTTTTACCTCAAATCCGGAATTCAACAGCACTTCATTACCCACCATGTATGTTGTCTTTCCGCCATTGATTACCTGTGTCGATTGAATATTTACAGCTTTGTATTTGTTATTTCCTGTCTTTGTGCCCGAAAGGGGTAAATTTGCAGGGTCTATAACTTGCGAAGTTATTTTTCCAATACACAACGCGGCTATAAAAACCGTATAAAATATCTTTTTCATAACACTTTCCTCCTATTTGGTTAAAATCATTCTTTTGGTGTCGATAAGCTGATTGTCGGCAATCAAAGAATAAAGATACATTCCCGCTTCGTATTGGCTGCCATTTACAACAAATACGGAGTTCCCTCGTTCGGCAATAGTATTCTGCAATAGCTGCTTGCCGTTCATATCAAAAATGCAAAGCATGGCATTTGTCAGGCTTTGTGGCAGATAAAAAGCTATTTCTGTATTTTCGCTAAAAGGATTCGGCGTATTTTGGAATAGTAGCGCTTCGCTTTCATCTGTTGTTTCTTGTTCTGTTTCAGTTCCCTGTTGCGATGTTTTTGAAGGCACATTTTTTCGTATTGCAGCGGAGTTTAATTCTTTTTCAAGACTATAGATTTTTTGATTAAGTTCTTGAATAGAAGAAACAAGAAGCGGAATCATAGCAATATAATTAATTTCCAAGTAACCATCGCCACCTTCATATACTAAATCGGGATAAACTTTCTGAAGTTCCTGCGCCAGAAAACCGTAATGTTTTTTCTGAAATTCCTGTGATTTTTCATCGTAGCGTTTGCTTACAACAACAGAATCTTTACCAAGCGTGCTTCGCAACATATCTTCTTTTTCAATTTGTTTATAATTATACAAAACTGGCTTTAGCTGCATTAAATTATTGGTAACATTAGTATCAATAGAACGAATGTTTTGTTTTAATCGTTCATCGCTTGTTTGTGTTAATGTGGTAGTAGTTAGGTTACCATTAACCTGAACCTTTCCTGTGAAATAACCGGCATAAAGGGTCCCAGATGGCAATGAAGCCGGCAAAGAGTTTATTCCACCAAAGACTCCTACCTGCCCACCTGTTGTTGTTGCTATTCCGGCTACTCCAATACCATATTGTCTTATATTGCAATAATTCCTAGCTTGTCCCAATACGCCAACATACCGTACACGATAACCATAATTAGATTGATTATAAACATACCCATAAACGCCAATACAATCGTAATTAGAATGTTGATTGTATTGATCTACTCGTGAATACACTCCATATGTGGCACCACTACCATTTTTCCTCTTAATATACAAAGATGCATCCGCCTCATTTGTCGTCTCACTGGTTATGCTCAAGTTTCTATTGCTTTTTACTTTAACTTGCCCAAAAGCGACTGTAGTTATGCTTAAAATACTGATAATAAAAACAATTCGTTTCATAATATAAAATTTAAGTGATTAAAAGAAATTGAATTAGGGTTTTAAAACTACAATCAAGCGGCGGCTCTGTTTCGTCCGCCCCTTGATTGTGTGTGAGAGAAAGATTATTTCTTTCTTGCAGGAGATTTGTACTCCGATTTCTTTTTCAGACCGAGGCTTTGTACTTCGTTGGAGTTGCTTCCAAACTGGGCGCGTACCTGATTTTTAACTTCAAGTATCAATTGGTGGAAGGCGTGCTCGGCTTCTACACTGTTGTCGTAAGCGGCTTTATATTCGCTTTCCTTTATGGTTTCGATACCGCGAAATTCCAATACTTTTTCGTAAGCTTTTGTTACCTTCTCAAGCGTCAGGTCGGTTTTTATGGGCGTATAGCCCGTAATACCCTCTAAGGCACGGTAAGCATAAGTATCGGCTTCGACAACAGACCTCGACAAACGTTTTGCTTCTGTTTTCATTACGATTCTTTATTATTTTATAAAAACAAACAGTAGATCTATTACTATAGAGTTTTCTTTGCTCCAGCTAAGATAAACTGAAATTATCTTAGTTTTCCAGTAGATTTCTTAGTATCGATGCCTCAATACTAAGATAGACGAAGATTATCGCTGTTTTACTACCTCTGAGCAAAGCGGGGGACGGTTCAGCGTTTGTAAAGCGCAACGAGGGAAGTTGCAACATTACTATCGGATGTTTGCTCCCTTTTCCTCGTTCGGGAGCGGCGTTTTATGCCACGAGGAAGGTATTGATAGTTTTTCAT
>DAIOHI010000382.1:0-3049 GCA_036744815.1 Paludibacteraceae bacterium | reverse complement strand
AAAATAAGTTTTCGTGAGTAGTATCGTATCGTTCTACTAAATATGATTGAAATGCCATTATGCTGCTAATGCTTCATTTAGTTCATTAATAATGTTTTGCATATCGTCGCCAAAGAGTTGGTACATCTTACCTCTACCGCCATGTACGTCAAAGGGATTGTAATCCAAATCGTCTAATTCTAAATGATAGGAATTAACAATATGTTCTTTAATCATGCGTAGCCAGTCCATTTGTTCGGGTGTAAAACGGTTGTGTTGTCCGGCATTTTGCGAAAATATCCATTGCTTAAAATTTTCGTCCACCGTTTTGTCGTAGGCTTTTAATTCGTTATCTACACCACAAATGGCACGAATTAAAGACACTAAAGCGGTCAACTCATCTTTTGGCGCATCGTGTTGGGTTTTACCTAATGTTTTATAAGCTTCCCAGACATGCAAAGGTGCAAATATCGGTTTTTGAAGGCGTATTTGCTCCAATAAATCCTTCATCATTTTGAAGGTAATTTCTCTTCTGCGATACGGCTGATCAAAGTAAATAGATAAAGCCGTGATTTCGTCCTTATTAGCTAGCAAGTATTCTTCAAATTCTTGAATCAATGCTTGTGCTTTATCTACAGTGGTGTTATCCCATTCTGATTTTAATATCTTATCAATATTGATATGATCGATGATTTGTTCATGCTGTTTTCGTACATTGTCCAAGTACTCGTTCAGTTCACCATTGAAATTTAGTGAAGCTTGACGGATGAAATTTTCTTGTACCTCTTCCTTGATTTCTTGTATCAGTTTTGGAGATTGATAAAGTTTATCTATTTTTTCTAGTCGCTCTTGCACTAGATTTTCTATCGCATCTGGGTCAAAAGCAGTGATTAATTCACGTGTTATTTGTTTTAAATTTTTACCACCCGACAATTCCAAAATGCGTTCTTCTTCTTTGGGTGTAATTTGTCTATCCAAACGAATTAAACGATTAGCTAAAGATAAGAATGCATCTTCTTCAGCCAACCCCATCGTCACCACACCTAACAAGTCTTTTAAAGCTACGGTAGGTTTACGCTCCAATGGACGGCTATCTGTTTTCTTAGACTTGGTTGCACCTACTGCATCCACAATCACAAAATGATTTTTAACCTGTGCTTGTTTGCTCACCAATTGTAATTTATCTGTATTGATGCTACGTGTACCACGTCCTTTCATCTGCTCGAAATAATTGATACTCATCACATCACGCATAAAGAGTAAAACTTCCAAGGGTTTGACATCGGTACCCGTAGCAATCATATCTACCGTAACGGCAATACGAGGGTAAAAATCATTACGGAAACGATTTAATACCGATTTCGGGTCCTCATCTATTTTATAAGTTACCTTTTTGCAAAATTCATTACCTTCTCCGAATTCCTCACGTACAATATTAATAATATCATCCGCATGTGAATCCGTTTTGGCAAAGATTAGCGTTTTGGGTACTTCATATTCTGTTCTGTCGGTATTCCAACGGTCTGGATAAATCACCTGTTCCAAAGCCCGTTTGAACTCTTTGATAATGGTACGAATTTGAGATACATTTACCACCGCTTTATCCAGATCATTGCGTTGATATTCCGTATCCTCATCTTCCTGTTGCCATCGTTTCGCGCGCGACAATTTATCCCTACGATCTACAAACCAACCAGATTCTATTAATCCACCACTTTGTGAAATCTCCGTTTCAATGGTATACACCTCATAGGGTACATTGACACCATCTAAAACCGATTCTTCGTAGGTATATTGACTCACGACGTTTTCATTGAAGAAACCGAATGTACGTTTGTCTGGAGTGGCTGTTAGACCAATTAGGAATGCATCGTAATAATCGAGTACTTGTTTCCACAGGTTGTAAATAGATCGATGACATTCGTCAATGATGATAAAGTCAAACTGCTCGATTGGAACTTGTGGATTGTATTCGACTGGCACAGCTTTCTTCTCCGCTAATTTTTGTTGTAACCAGGAAGTTTGTTCGTTTGGATTTTCGATATCTGCCGAATCCTCCATTTCTTCTCCACGCAATATGTAATACATACGTTGAATGGTAGAAATACACACTTGACTGTCGCAAGCAATATAGCTAGAGCTTAAACGCTGGACATTGTATAATTCCGTAAACTTACGGTTATCATCGTTGGGTTGAAAAGCCATGAACTCTTGTTCGGCTTGTTCTCCTAAGTTTTTTGTATCTACCAAGAATAAAACTCGCTTTGCCTTTGCAAACTTCAACAATCGGTAAATAAATGTAGCTGCAGTAAATGTTTTTCCTGCACCTGTTGCCATTTGAATTAGTGCTTTTGGCTTCGCTTGCTTGAAAGATTTTTCTAGGTTGTTTATAGCTAATATCTGCGCTAGACGTAAACCTGTTTCATCCAGAGCCGGAATATCTTGTAAGCGACCACGTAAGGTTTTATCTTTATTCTTCCACTCCAATAATGTTTCTGGTTTGTGAAAATTAAAGACCTCACGACTTCTAGGGTTAGGATCGCGGTAATCTGTAAAACGTGTGATTGTTCCTGTGCTCTCATACACAAAGGGCATCGCTTCGGCAGATTTGAAGAATTTCAATTGAGCCTCTGCATATCCTTTTGATTGTTCTTCTGCAACAGTCAATCGGTGACCTTCGTTTTCTTTCTTGGCTTCGATAATTCCTATAGGTTTTTGCTTGACGAATAGTACGTAATCTGCAGGACCTACGGAAGTAGTATATTCACGAACAGCAATACCTTTTGCAGCATTGAAGTTAATTTTATCTTTAGCTTGAACTTCCCATCCAGCCAGACGTAACATTTCGTCAATGCGATCACGAGCAATTTGTTCCGGATTTTGATTTAGCATTCAAATAAAGGTTAATTATCAATTATAATAAATTGAATTATCTTTTCATAAAAAATCTGGTTTAAATCACACAAAACATTTTAACAACTAAAAATCAATTAGTTAAAAACAAATATGAAAACAAAAAAGCCGGATTAACACATATAAAAAGCGACTCCGGCTCCACAAAAAAAGCTCA
>DAIOHI010000381.1:0-3066 GCA_036744815.1 Paludibacteraceae bacterium | reverse complement strand
GCAGTCTTGTAGTCTATGTGTTGCTCGGTAGAGCAAATTATTAGGATAGTTGTTTTTTCAAAACAACGCACAGGTAGATAGCTACGTGAGTAAAAGGAGAATACAATCCCATAATTAAAAACAGCTGATAGATTAAAATGACAAACGAAAACATAGGCTTGATAGACGACAATATATTTTCTTCTTTGCACAACATACAAGGTTCAGCTTACGATAGCAAAGCAAGACTATATGAAAAATTAGTAAGTCTAAAAACATACAACAAAATCATTTGGGGAACTTTACCAAAGAACTATATCGATTTTGCAGAGAAAGCAATTCTAAACGCAAAAGGAAAAAGCATTGACATTGGTTGCGGTGGATTGATTCAAACAGCAAGCATTTACGCCAACACAGAGCAAGATTTTATTCTGCTCGACCACTCCATCGAAATGCTGAAAACCGCAAGACAACGCTTAATCAACCTATGTGGCAAACTGCCCGACAATATTAAATTGCTACAAGCAGATGCTTTTCAACTTCCTTTTGAAAGCGGTTTTTTTGACAGTTTAGTGAGTTTCGGAATGATACATTGTTTTGAAAACAAGAGTGCATTCATCAACGAAACGTTGAGAGTTCTAAAATCGGACGGTTCTTTTCACTTCACGACAATGACCTCTGACCGTTTGACAGGCAAATTATATATGAACTTACTTAGAAAGCAAAAGGAGTTTGGCGAGCCCTTAAGTTCAAAACAAATTCTAAACTTATTCGAAGGACTGAAAAGGCTTGATTATTATATGAAAGGAAATATGATTTTTATTAGTGGGATAAAATAAAAGATTTCCGTCCATATAATTGAGCTGTTGTAAGTGCTTATAAATGTGTTTTTTGCTTTATTGACAATAAAGGCTTCAAATACTCTCCTCTGGCTATTGTTTTATACAATAAAAATTCATTCCTTTACAAATGTAAAAAAAACGTACAAAAAGTGAATAAATATTGCGACAAAGCCTTATTCACAATCAATCAAAGGTTTATATCCTTTGAAATCTTTCCAATACAAATAAGTATATCTTTTTTTCTTGCAGAAATAAGTCCAAATCAATTAAAATCGCTTCAATACTCACTGAAACAGCTCCAATGCTTATTGAAATTGAAGCACTTTCGTAAAAATTGTTTCTTTTTTTAACTAATATCCGGTCATTATCGATCGAAATCGCTTCGTGTTTAATTGAAAATGAACAAATGTTTGTTGATAGCGGGCTAATGTTTATTGAACCTGCTCCAAGTTTAATTAAAAGTGACGCAATGTTTGTTGAAAATTGCTCAATCTTTGTCGAACGCGCTCCGCTTTTAATCAGGATAAAGAAGTTAAATTAGAAGAAGTGAGAATCTGAAATCTTGAATTTGGAATTTGAAATTTTAAAAACACACAGTATCTTTTTATATGGTCAACTATCTGACTGTTAGCAATTGCCGGATCGAATCCGGTAAATTTATTAATTAAACACAGATAAAACATGGGTAATGCGATTGTTGTAACGGGATATTCCCGTGGACGTTATACCGATGCTAATCTTCAGCTGAAAGCAGAGCAAATACTTAATGCTTTGACCGACAACCCTGCTTTTACTGAACCACAACCGACCTTAGCAACATTAAAAAGCTGCAGCGAAAAATTCAGCAACGCGCTGACCGAGGCAGCTTCGGGAAGCAAGGAAGCGATTGTACGAAAAAATGATGTACGTACCGAACTCGAAGGAGTACTGAAACACTTGGCGGGCTATGTACAAATAGTCTCGCAAGGTGACGAAGCATTGATCCTCAGCGCAGGATTTGATGTTCGTAAAAAACCGTCACCCGTAGGCATACTCGAAAAGCCGAAAAGCCTGACGGTGCGACCGGGCAAAAACAGCGGAAGCGTGGAATTGATATCTTCCATTGTGCCGAATGCCCGCTTTTATATTTTCGAATACGTGGAAGCCCCCATAGGCGACGGAAGCCGATGGCAACAAGTGGTGCATACGCGCCACAATTTGTTGCTCGAAGGACTCGAAAGCCGTAAGGAATATGCCTTCCGCGTAGCCGCTGGGGCTTCAAGCACCTTTAGGGTGTGGAGCGACGTAATCTACAGTAATGTACTTTAAAAATGTTAGATGATCATTAAGACGGGATACTGTGTGTTTTTTCCAGATTTTAGATTTAAAATTATTTGTTAAAGAAAAATAGAAAATTCTTTGCGTTTTAACATTTTTGTGATAATATTGTGAGCGAATTAACATTGGAATATACTGCATGTATTTAAGCATGCCATTGTAATATAAATAGCCGCATTCTATGATAAAAAACACAACACTCTAAATAATAAATTAAAAGCATATAGAACAAGTTACGATGAAAAACATGACAGAAAAAAGAGATAAAATAGAAGAGCTTGTTTGGTACGAACTAGTTCATGCTAAGTATTGGGAACAATATATTTCGGACTATGCTGGTTCGAAAATGGATTGGAGAAAAATATATAATATAATTGCAATATCATTTGCAATTATCGGAGGTTCAACTTGGGGCACGTGGAAAGTATTAGATGTTGATTGGATTACACCTGTTATGTTCGGATTAATGGGAGTAGCACAGATTTTATCTGCAATTCAGAAAAATGTCATAATTGATAATGATACAATTAAATCATTAAATAACTTACGAACTTCATATATTTCATATTTCAACAAACTTGAAAGACTATTCATTAAAATTGAGGATAAACAATTGGAAAAATATGAAATAGAAAACCAGTATTTTACTCTTAGAGAAACAGTTTATTCTATGGAGGAACTCAAAGACACTTTAAATATTAGCAAATTAAAAAAAATTGACAAAAAAGCAGAGAAAAAAGTAATAAATTATTTAAAAATTAGATACAACATACAATAGAGTTTTCGTAATTAATTTATTTACATCTAATATCAATAAAATGAGTCCTCTAAAATTAAAACACTCTGGACAAAAGACACAGAAAGTCGTAGTTGTCGGTAAAGACTTCTCAATTAAAAATCCTCCGAAACCACCAAAAAAATAAAAAAC
>DAIOHI010000380.1:2549-3082 GCA_036744815.1 Paludibacteraceae bacterium | reverse complement strand
TATGCGGGAAGCCGCTCTATTCTACAGTCATCCGGAAGTATTGGTTAAAGATCCCGTTTCCGGGCGTATGATAATGTCGCCAACTTTTTCATCAGAGCATGGTCCGATGTGGGGAGGCGGTACCTTCCAACAGCAACTTATCTGGCAACTGTTTACAGATGTAATCGAAGCCGCAACAATTTTGAATGTTGATACAGATCTTCGCAACACATTGACCGGCTTATTGCCTAAACTTTCCGACGAAGGAAGCATAGGACCGGTGCCAATTGGAGCAAACAGCGGAAGAACCGGAGGAATTGGAGGTGGAGCATCAGCTGCAAATGCACCGGGCGTTAAAGAATGGTGGTGGGAAACAAGTTATTACACTACTGCTGCCGGAGCCATTCCAAACACGCAAAGTAACCACAGGCATCTTTCTCATTTAGTGGGATTGTATCCGGGCAACTTGATAACAAAAGATATGACAGAATGGATGCAAGCGGCTAAAAACTCGCTAAACATTCGGGGAGACGACGCTACAGGCTGGTCAAGAG
>DAIOHI010000380.1:0-2539 GCA_036744815.1 Paludibacteraceae bacterium | reverse complement strand
ATTTATGGGCAAGAACCGGCGATGGAAACCGGGCTTACAAAATTTTAGACGGGTTAATTAATTCAGCTACATTTGAAAATCTCTGGGATTTCCATTCGGGACCCCATTTCCAGATTGATGGAAACTTAGGTGGAACAGCAGGCATTGCCGAAATGCTGCTGCAAAGTCATGCCGGATATATTGAGCCTCTACCTGCTTTGCCGGATGCATGGTCCAACGGTTCGGTTGTTGGCTTAACTGCCCGCAATGGATTTATTGTAGATTTGACATGGAGCAATAAAAAACTGAATAGCTTTACCATTAGATCTTCGGCAGGAAAAAAATGTACTCTACGCTATGGCAACGATCCGAGCAAAATTATAATAAACGGAAGTAAAGATGGACTTGTGGTGGATATGACCAATAAAACTGTAAGCTTCCAAAGCACAAAGGGTGCATCTTACAATGTGACACTTGGCGATGCATCTGATGTTAAAAACGTGGAGGAGAGCGACAAAGTAATTAATTATCAATACTTTGATTTGATGGGTAGAGAAATTGCTCAACCAACACAAGGTATCTATATAGTAAAAGAAACCTATGCATCGAAAAAGGTTGTTGCAACTAAGAAATTTGTAACAATAGATTAAGATATTACATCATTAATGAGGCTGTCTCGTAAGTCCACAAATAACTTACGAGACAGCCTCATTCTTTTGTTTTAAGGAGAGTTATAGCATTACAATCCAATATCTTGACTCTTGGATCTTGATTCTTGATTCTTGGCTCTACCCCCCCTACAAGACATAACTTGTTACCACTTCGCTCCACACCCTGAGGGAGGAAGCTCCTACTCCGGCAGCGCTGAAGGCGTATTCTTGTCCGCATTTAAGTTCGCTAAGCGAAAGCATTGACTTTGAGTTGGTGCGTATCGTCCATTGACTTTCGTCGTTTACGGGTGCTTCCGTATATCTGAATTCATAGGCTTTGGCACCGTTGAGCGAGGTACATAGCAAATCGAGCGAACCGTGATTGTGTCCTACTTTTATTGTAAGCGTAGGTTTTGGCAGCACTCCTATGGGCGATGGCTTTTTGCGAATATCGAAGCCGCTGCTCAAAATTTTTATTTCGTCGCCTTGAGCTGCTGTCTGCACATGAGCCGCCAATTGCCGCAATGCCTTTTCGAGAGTCAAACGACATTGACGTTTATAGGCAGTAGCCTCCTTACCTCCCGACGACTGCCTTGCCAAAGCCTGCTTGTAGCTATCGTTGGATGTTGCCACATTAGTCGTCAGAGTTTCCGCTTCAGGAAAATTTCCATTATTTTTCATTTTCTCCACTACATTATCGGCTTTCAAACTCAATGCCGCGTCGGTAAAACGGTTGCTGCCGTAATCAATAATTATTTTTGCTTCCATAAATAAAGATTTTAGATTTTAAATGTTGGACTTCAGATTATCACTTATTAGTTATTAATTATTAGTTATTAGTTCTAATTTCTAAGTTGTTAATTAAAAGTTTCTTCTTATATTTACAAAACTATACCTTCAATACAATACTTGCAATACGCTGAATGACGTATTTTTAGATAACAATCCCATGTGGTTTTAAAACGGCTTTAGTTTTCTAACGCTTAATTCGTGGACTTCTGAGACATCCTCTAACAAGGGGGATTTTAAATCGCAAATTTGATTCTGCGATTCTGAAATCGCAAAACCCGACGATTACCTAAACACTAACTAATGAAAAAATCATGAAAAAGCACTACTTCCATCCCCTGCGCCCTTGGAAACATCATTTTCCGCAAGTCGAAGCTTTAAGTAACTACCTCAAACTACCGGTACTTTGTTTGCAGTCGCATTACGGACTGCGCTACGTTTCCGAATGCTTTTACCTCTATGTAGGGCAGTTTGACGATATGAAACAGATATTAGAACGCAAAGCTTATTACCATATCGAATACCTTCTCGACCCTAACGAACGAAGCCTCCTATGCGAAATGGAACTATCGCTCGAACAATTTGTGCTTGAGCTCGATTTCGACAAACGGATGGAATACGCTCATATTTATAATATAGGGATTGAATCGGAAGATGGCAGCCCCTTGCGATTGATGCTTTTTCAGCGCATTGTGGAGCTGAGCGAAGAGGGACTTCCGCTCTTTGTTATCGCCCATATCGCTCCCCTGCCCGACCAAACGCCGCGATCCTGCTCGGGACAATTGCTGCATTTGCCCACGGGTAAGCTACGTCCATTCCCCAAGCTGCAACTTCCCAAAGAAGAAGTGATAAGTCCTGCCGAGATGCGGGTATTCGAACTGATGCAAGCAGGAAAAACCGATAAAGAAATATCCCAAGCTTTGTATATCAGTGTACATACCGTGCGTACCCATCGGCAGCATATCCGCGAAAAGCTCGGAGCCAGCAACAGTGCCATGGCAATATATATCGGGCAGCAGAAAGGGATTTTGTGAAATACGATTATCTGCTCTTTAGATTAAAATTTGACAGTCTCCCATTAAGTGTGTAAGTAAAAAAGTTGAGGATTCAGGTTTAGGTTA
>DAIOHI010000379.1:0-3088 GCA_036744815.1 Paludibacteraceae bacterium | reverse complement strand
TGCGGTCGGATAGCATTTCGGAATGATGGAAATCCATTTCGGATTTGAAATTATCAATATAAAAAAAGTCCTGCAAATAAAAACCTGCAGGACTTTGTAATAATTGAGAGAGGAATATGCTTAAAACTTAAAGAAATTCTTCGCGTTGTAATACGAAACATTTTCTACCAACTGCCCCAAGAAAGGTATTTCTGAGGCAGGAAGCAAAGCTTCTTCCACATCATTTCCGATTAAATTGCAAAGAATGCGACGGAAATATTCATGACGAGGATAAGATAAAAAACTGCGCGAATCGGTCAGCATCCCCACAAAACGGCTCAACAAACCTAAATTCGAAAGCGAATTCATTTGCGCTTCCATACCTGTCTTTTGGTCGAGAAACCACCATCCCGATCCGAACTGAATTTTTCCGGCAACGCTTCCATCCTGAAAATTACCGATCATCGTAGCGATTAAATCATTGTCGCGAGGATTCAGATTGTAAATAATTGTCTTGGTAAGTTTATCGTCCGTATCAAGTCGATCAAAAAATTTCGACATCGCCTTTGCAGTGTTAAAATCACCGATAGAATCGAAACCCGTATCAGCTCCCAACTTGCGAAACAAGCGCGTATTGTTATTACGGATAACACCGTAATGAAATTGCTGCGTCCAGCCTTTTTCCCAATCCATAATCGCACCCTCGAAGAGCATTGCCGATTTGAATTTAAGAATTTCCGATTGAGTTAATTCTTTCCCGCCATATACTTTATCAAAAATGCTATTGATTTCGGCTTGTGTATAATCTTCGGCATAGAACTCTTCGATTCCATGGTCGGAAAGCTTACAACCTACACTTGCGAAGAAATCATGACGTTTTCGCAAAGCGATAATCAAATCATCGAAGTGATTGATGCTTACAGCCGAAACTTCCGATAATTTCTCCACATAAGCGCGGAAATTAGCCGGAACTTCCACCGCCAATGCTTTATCGGGACGCCAAGTAGGAAGCACTTTCACTTCAAAACCCTCTTTTTTCAATGCCAGATGATATTCCAAGGAATCAACCGGATCGTCGGTTGTACAAACGGCTTCCACTTTATAATGCTTCATCAGTCCACGCGCAGAAAACTCCGGGCTTCTCAGCTTTGCCGTACATTCGTCGTAAATTTCACGGGCAGTTTCGGGTTTCAACAGTTTATTTACACCAAAAGCCGATTTCAACTCCAAATGTGTCCAATGATACAAAGGATTGCGCATAGTGTAAGGAACTGTTTCCGCCCATTTTTCAAACTTCTCCCAATCGGTAGTATCCTTTCCTGTACAAAAACGCTCATCAATACCGTTAGTCCGCATGGCGCGCCATTTATAATGATCGTCGGCTAACCAAATTTCGCCTAAATTATCGAAGCGATAATCTTCGGCTATCAATTTCGGATCTAAATGACAATGGTAGTCGATAATAGGTAGATGTTTTGCATGATTGTGGTATAAATCTTGTGCCGTTTTAGTTTGCAGCACAAAATTATCGTCCATAAATTGTTTCATAATGCAAGTATAATTAGTTGTTTCAATATTCTATGATTTCAAAAATTCCATTCTGTAAACGTTTGTAACTTTCTGCTCAAAGCCGATCGACTGATAAAGCTTATTTGCCGCCACACGTGTTGGATTGGAAGTGAGCATCAGCGATTCGACTCCTTCCGTTTTGACGAAATCAATAGCATGTTGCACGATCATTCGTCCCAATCCCTGCCCTTGATAATTTGCATCAACTACCACATCTTCAATCCAAGCCTTCGAGCCGGTCGGACTTTTATAAATTCCGACAGTAAGCATTCCGGCAATATCTTGTTCATCCAAAAGAAGAAAGAGATAGCTGCTTTCTGAGTCAAGCAATTCCTGAAAATAGGCTTCTGATAACACAAAACTATTGTCCTCAATCAACTGTCGGGTAAACTTTTCGACAGCTATCCGCACTTCGGAGCTTGATTTTTTCACTTGAATTATTTTCATAGGTAAATAATTTATTTGTAAATGGTCGTATGGAAGTCACATGCGATTTTTTTCATAATCTTTGGCAGTTAGCGCAACATGTTCGTTTCATAATGATTAAATTTAGCAAAACGTTTAGCAACAACGGCAACTTCCGTGCTCGTCCACGAAAATACAATAAAGATGTTTTACGGACAAAATATTCGAAGTGTTTTTAAGTAAAAACAAGGAAAGATAGAAAGACTTATACGAATTAAAATCTATTGAATTTGTAGTTAGTTCAATCTGATCAATAGTATTTTGATAGTTAAAAACGCAAAATTCATCACAAGAGAAACGACCTTTTGTCTATTCCTAAAAGGAAGGGCAAAAGGTCGTTTTCTTTAAAAAGATAAAATAATTTTACAACATTGCTTTCACTTGCTCATAAACATTCTTTGCTGTAAAACCTAATTTTTCGTCAAGCACTTTGTAAGGAGCGGAGAATCCGAAAGATTCCAAACCGAAGACTTTACCCTTACTGCCTGTCAAACCTTCAAGATTTACGGGCAAGCCTGCTGTAAGTCCGAATATTTTGCTTCCCTCCGGCAATACTTGTTCTTGGTATTCCTTCGACTGATTACGGAACAATCCTTCAGAAGGTACGGAAACTAATTTTACCTTCACTCCATCGGCACGCAAAAGAGCAGCACCTTCGTTCAGCGTAGAAACTTCGGAACCCGATGCCAACAAAATCACGTCGGGATTCTCGTCGCTTTCCACCACATAAGCTCCTTTTGCAGCTTGAGCTGCTTCTGCTTTACGGTCTTTTGCAGGCAAATCGTTGATGTTTTGACGGGAGAATATCAAACCTGTCGGTGTGTGCGTATTTTCCAGTGCCAAACGCCAAGCAACGGTCGCTTCCTCGACATCAGCCGGACGCAATACCAACATCGAACTTTGTCCTTTGTGGTTTTTCAGTTTTTCCATCAAACGTATTTGAGCTTCTTGCTCCACCGGCTCGTGCGTGGGACCATCTTCGCCAACACGGAAAGCATCATGCGTCCAAACGAATTTAACTGGTTGCTCCATCAAAGCCGCCATACGGATTGCCGGTTTCATATAGTCGGAGAAA
>DAIOHI010000378.1:0-3099 GCA_036744815.1 Paludibacteraceae bacterium | reverse complement strand
GATTGAAGGAAAAGCTAAATGATGCATTATCTCTCTGACAATTAAGGTATATGATATAAATTTTCCAGTAGCAGGAAGCACATCCATACTTGCAGGACGCCCCATAACAATTGCTGCAAGACGCGAAAATATACGTTCAACATCGCCCGTTCCTATGCTTTTATCGGCATCCGCATACGACGCCAATTCATGTATTTGTTCGTCGAAAGAAGCAAGTTGCAATTGCAATTTTCGCATATCACCAGCCAAGGGCATCAATTCATCTTCTATTAATGTTATAGCTGCTTCAATTTCCGCATCATTAGGCAAATCATTTTTAAAAAATTGCTCCGGAATTGTTTGATAACCAAAAGGAAGTTGCTTGCATTCGACTTCCGAATTTAAGGAATAAACTAAATAGACTTTATCTTCTGCAACATGAAGCAAAGCGGCATCATTCGATAATTTAATTATAGCCTCTTGATATAATTGTTCTATTTTCTTTGGGATTTCCATATTTTTTTAGTTTCCAATTATTACTGACGTCATACTCAACGAACCTGTAATTACTTTGTCATTAAAAAATCGAATTTCGTCCTTATCATTCCGCATTCCCAATATATAAATAAGAGGAATGTAATGCTCTAAAGTCGGAATTGCATATCTGACATCTTTGTGCAAACGACTGTAATTTATAAGATCCAAATCCTCTGCGTTTTTAATTTTATCTTTAAAAATCGTATTAAGCTCAAAAGCCCAATCGTAGCCATATTCAGCATTAAAGTCATCATCAATAAGACCTATCATTCTTAAATTATGCACCATATTTCCGCTGCCAACAACCAACACTCCTTTTCGACGAAGAAAAGCCAATTGCTTCCCTAATTCGTAGTGCCATTTAACATCCTTAAAATGATCGATACTAATTTGAATAACAGGAATATCAGCATTCGGATAAATATGCCTCAACACAGTCCATGCGCCATGATCCAATCCCCAATCCAACGCATTTTCTATAATTGGATTTTTTATTTCTTCAATAATTTTATCCGCCAACAAGGGCGATCCCGATGCGGGATAATTTATATCGTAAAGTTCCGCCGGAAAGCCATAAAAATCATGAATCGTTTTGGGTAATTCGTTAGCCATAACAAAAGTTCCTCGCGTTTCCCAGTGCGCCGATATACAAACAATAGCCTTTGGCAAAGGCAAAAGCGATTCAACATGTTTCCATTCTTTAGTGAACTCATTATCTTCGACCGCATTCATCGGACTTCCATGACCAACAAACACGACGGGCATCGGATCGGTATCAGGAAAAAATGATGCCTGTTTATTTAATTCTTTTAGTGTCATAATTATTATTTTTCTAAATTTTGAATATAACGCAGATGTTTAAATAATGTTTAGAGTTATTCTATGAAATATGAGTATATGAAAAAAGCATCTGATAATGCATTATCAGATGCTTTTGCTATTGTGATCCCGGCGGGATTCGAACCCACGACCCACAGCTTAGAAGGCTGTTGCTCTATCCAGCTGAGCTACGAGACCAAAAGCTTTTTATAAAAGCGGAGCAAAAGTAGTGCATTTTTCGCTAAGAAGCAAACCTTTCTTTTAAAATTATTTATCAGAAGCTTTTCTCAAAAACATTCGCAATTGCTAAAACTAAGACCAATTATACTTCCAAAAGCTTTATTTATCATTCATTAAATTCAATTTGTCGAATACCCAAAACAGCAACGATAGCACAACTCCCACCACCGCAGCAAAAGCCATACCTTTCAATTGCACAGATCCAATGTTGATTGCGGCACCACTAACACCTACTACAAAAGTTACGGCTCCGAGCACCATATTGCGATTTTTACTAAAATCTACTTTTTGTTCAACAAACATACGAAAACCTTGAACGGCAATTACACCATAAAGTAAAATAGTAATACCTCCCATCACCGCAGTCGGAATCGTAGATATTGCCGCAGAGATTTTTCCTATAAATGAAAATAAAATAGCCAAAATCGCAGCTCCACGAATTACCCAAACAGAATAAACACGAGTGATAGCCATTACACCGATATTCTCACCATAAGTAGTATTAGGAGGTGAACCTACAAATCCCGAAATAAGATTGCTGATACCATCGCCAAGCAAAGAACGATGTAAACCCGGATTTTTCATCAGATCTTCTCCTGTAATTTTACTTGTAACAACAAGATGGCTAATATGTTCGGCAAACACCACAAGGCAAGCCGGAGCAATAATTAATATCGCATTAGGATTAAAAACCGGCAAATGAAAAGTAGGCAAAGCCAACCACGAAGCAGTAGAAATAGCATTTGTATCGACCATTCCCATAAAAAGCGATAGAATATATCCTGCAACTACCGCAAAAAAGATGGGAATAATTTGAAGAAATCCTCTAAATAGAACCGATCCGAAAACACCGACAGCCAAAGTAAACATCGATACGATTACAGTATTTCTATCCATTACAAAAGCTTCTACCGTCTGACCAACTTGAGTCGACCATGGAGCTAATCCGGCTTGCTGCACAGCCACCGGCGCCAACTCTAAACCGATAATCGCCACAACAGCACCCATCACTGCAGGAGGCATAGCAATATCAATCCACTTAATACCCCATTTGTAAACGATTAAAGACATGATTATAAAGAACAACCCAAAGAAAATAAATCCTGTTTGAGCCGACGCAAAACCGCCATAGCTTGATACTATTAATAAAATGGGCGATATAAATGCAAAACTAGAACCTAAATAAGCTGGAATTCCTCCTTTGGTTACAAGTGTATAGATAATCGTTCCAATACCATTCATCAAAAGTACGATTGCTGGATTAATTCCGACTAAGATAGGAACCAATATTGTCGCTCCAAACATTGCAGTAAGATGCTGAAGACTAAGAGGAAGACTTTGTAATAACGGTAGTTTTTCGTGAATACCAACGGTGCGTTTTTCCATGTATTGATTTGTTTTTTATAATGATTGAATTATATATCCTAACTTTCACCAATTAAAAGGGATTCCTTTTACTATTGAATCTCTTCTTAGTTTAAAACCGACGCAAAATTAATTTTTTTTGGTTATATTTTTAGCCTG
>DAIOHI010000377.1:0-3109 GCA_036744815.1 Paludibacteraceae bacterium | reverse complement strand
GCGTTACCATAAGCTCCATCCTGCCCGGCAACAACCATCGTGCGCACCGAACCTACATATTGAGGCAATAAAACTTTATGACTTGCCGTTTTTCCTTTCGATAAGGAAAATGGTCCGAGATATTTCACAACGGGTTTGAAACGATTCGCTTTTGTGCCCGACTCATTTATTTCTTCGTCACCGCCTGTGCTAAAAAGCGATCCGTATTTACCACTAAAAGCACCAATAACATTATCGAACATATCCCAAGTACGAATACCCAAAGCCTCGCGAGCATAAAAATCAGTCCACGCGTTAGGCGTTTTGAAATTCGTCAAATCGAGTAATCCGTCATCAACAATCGCGACCGTATAAGTCATCGGGCGACCTGTTTTTTCGCTCACTTTAACCGTGAACTCCGTTTCAGGACGCAGCACATCCGGCATATTGATAAGCGGTTCAAGTACCGACTCTTTGTCCGAAATCAACACAGGCATCACTCCGTACATTCTGATAGGAAGGTCGTTGGCTGTTTGCGCATGAGCCTGCAACAAAGTGATATGAATGTAGAAATTCGGCGCCATTTCTTTTGTAGCTTTAAAGCTGTATTTCGTATCGCCTTTCTCCGACATTTGCACCCATTTTCGTTCGAGTACCGTAGACCCGTTTTCCAATGCGACAAGCGCTCGTCCGCCCGTAGTTGCCGGAATGGTAAGCACAACTTCTTCTCCTACTTTGTAAGAAGTTTTATCGGTGGTGAATGTCAACATTTTCACTCCATCCGGATCCGATTTATTGGAACGTCCGCGCCATCCGGGCCAATCGATATAAACAACTCCTCCTGTGGCATGCCCACTTCCTTTATCCGAAACATAAACAAGGAAACGTCCCCAATCGGGATAAGCCAGATTGTAGTTGAAACTTGCCTTTCCGTTTGTGGTTTTCAGCTTTCCCGAAGCAACGGGAGTATAAGACGAATTATTGACATAGCTATAAAGAGATTCATTGCGATTTTGCCACCACCAGCTCCAGCTTATTTTGTAAATTTTATATTCGACATCGCGATTAACGAGTTTTCCGTCAGCATTAAGAGTTACCACATCGAAACGATGATCGGTATCGGTTTCAATATAATCGCCTTGCTTTTGATTAAGATTCAATCCGACGTAAGAAGCAAAAGGCGAAAATGCCAGTATTTTTACGCAGAACGCGGCATTTTAATCCTACATAGGAAGCAAAAGGTGAAAATGCCGCGTTCTGCGTAAAAATACTGGCATCGCCTCCCGGCTCAAACACGCGGGTTACAATATTAGCATTCAACATTCCGGGTGCATTTTCAGCCGACGGAACTTTCATATTAAATTTCGCATGTCCTTCGCTGTCTAATTTTCCTTTGAAAACTTCGGTCGTGCTGGAATAAAAATCAGTTGCCGGATTGTTGAATAAATAACTTTCATATCCTTTAAACTGAGTATTTACTTTTGTCAATGTCATTTCCACACGAGCATCCAAATCTCGCGCCGTAGCTCCTGTCAACCACGAAGAGAACAAATTAACCGGAAGCGTTTTTTCCGAAGCGTTGATACGTTCTCCCGGAAGTTCTAAGTTAATTTTCAAACGATTGGGTTTTACGGTTTCAATCCGTAAGGATTTATGAAAACTCGTTCCTCCTAATTTCACATAAGCATTCCACAATCCAGTAGGATCATCCTGCAATGTAGGCAAAGTGAATGAATAAAACCCATTGACTCCTTTTGACTTAACCTGCTTCGTGTAGAATTGCCCTCGGGCATTGAATACTTCAAGCACAACGGGATGATTTTCAGGTATCCGTTTTTCTGGATCATGCAAAACAAAAGTGAGATGAAGTGTATCGCCCGGACGCCAAACACCACGTTCGCCATAAATATATCCTTTAATTCCTTTTTCTATTTTTCGTCCTCCGGTATCGAAACGGCTCAAGGAATTATCCTCGCCATCCACCATTCGAAGATAGGTTTTTCGTCCATTGGCTTCCGCTACCAATACGAAGGTTTTTCCTTTAGCCTCAATAAAAGCAAATCCGTCGCCATCGGTACGAGCATTTCCTATTGCTTGCAATTGATAGTTGTAAGCAGTAACCGACACTCCCGAAAGAGGCTTGGCGTCAGTAATGCTACTTGTCGAAACCCATATTTTATTTTCCTGATTCGCTTTGGCAATCAAGCCAATATCGGACATCATAAAATTGCAGGCAATCATTCGTTCCGACAACATATAATAGCTCGGATGACAAGGATTGTCGCGCTCTTCCCATTCGTAGTAATACCAATCGTAGTAACTATTGTAATAATCGCTATAAGGCTGATCCCAATAGGCTTCCTCTTCTTCAACAATATTGTCGTTGCTGATTTTGGTCATGCCGCTTTCCGTAGCAACTTCTGTTTCTGCCGAAGTGCTTTCTTCATTATCGTCGCAAGAATAAACGGAATAATCTTTTTTAAAGGAAATTTCGATCCGATAAATAGCTCCGGGATCTTCTTTCATAATTCCGGAAAGATCAATGGAATAGTTTTCCCATTGATTCAAATTCTTCGAAGGATCTTTATCCAAACGAAGTGTTTTTTTGTACACCAAACGTCCCGAACGCCTCAACTCGGAAGAAGAAGCCAAAGTATTTGTTTGTAAAAACATCAATACATTACTTTCGAATATTCGGATAATCCGTAAATCGACAGCGCGAAGACTTACCGCTTTGAAAGGAATAAGTAAATTATCGGGATTAGGCAATATTTGACCATCCACAAGTAATTCGACTTGCGGTTTTAATCCTTCAATATTTAATGTAGTGGAATATGTTTCACCTAATTGCTTGTCGGAAGAATTACGAATACCTCGGTCTATATTTACGTTTATTTCGTTGCTTATCGGGCGATCGAAATAGAGATAAACTTGATTTCCGTTTACTTGTCGTGTAAAACCGTCAACTTCCGGAATATAAATCAATCCGCTCAGATTTTGATTCGTAGAAACCGGATCGGAAAATGTAATCTGCACACCAAATTCGGGCGATTCGATAGTTTCTACCGACAACACTTTAAAAGTTCCCACAGTGGGTATTTGAACGCTTTCCGTTTCCACTTTCGACGAA
>DAIOHI010000376.1:0-3119 GCA_036744815.1 Paludibacteraceae bacterium | reverse complement strand
ATACCATTGATCGTGACGATATTGTAGTATTCAATTTCCCAACGGGAGATACGGTTGCTACAAAGATGCAAAACCCCGACTATTACACGCTTTGTCACGAGCACGGACGCGATGTGGTTAACAGCCGTCCCGACATCTTTGGAGAAATTGTTTATCGTCCGGTCGATCGACGCGAAAACTATGTAAAACGTTGTGTCGGACTGCCCGGCGATACATTCGAAATCCGCGATAACCAAATTTTTATTGATGGAAAACCTGAAGAAAAACATCCGGGAGTTCAGTATAATTACTTTGTTCAGACAGACGGAAGTTTGTTGAGCGAAAGTGTTATTGAAAAGATTGGAATCAGTAAAGAAGACAATAACAAGGTCAGTCATCCTCAGTTATTGCAGGCTCTTGGCTTGGAAGCCGATATGCCTACTTATCATTTTCCACTTACCGAAGAAAAATACAACAATCTGAAAAAAGTGCGAGGCGTTAAACATATTATTGTCGAACCATCTTGGGTTTACGATAGTCCTGTATTTCCTCTTGGCGGCGGAAAAACATGGACACGCGATAATTACGGACCTATCTACATTCCAAAACGTGGTGCTACAATGAAATTGACATTGGAAGACCTGCCTGTTTACGAACGTATTATTTCCGTTTACGAACATAATAAATTGGAAGTGCGCGACAGTGTAATCTATATCAACGATCAAGTTGCAACAGACTATACCTTTAAAATGGATTATTTTTGGATGATGGGCGACAATCGCCACAAATCGGCTGACTCGCGCTATTGGGGCTTTGTTCCCGAAGATCATGTTGTGGGACGTCCTGTCTTTGTTTGGCTATCCTTGAATAAGGATAAATCTTGGTTCGGAGGAAAAATCCGCTGGAATCGTTTCTTTAAAGATGCAAGAAGATAAAAAGCTTCTTAAACATTCGGACGAGTTGAAGAAAACCGTCGTTCTTTCATCAGCATATTTAGCTCCTGTTGAGTATTATTCTGCTTTAGCGAAAGCCGATCGAATATATATCGAAGCTTGCGACTACTACGTCAAGCAAAGTTATCGGAATCGTTGCCGGATAGTTACGGCAAATGGCGTGATGGATTTAAGCATTCCGGTGGAACGTCCCGAGGGAAATAAAACTTTGATTCGGGATGTACGCATTTCGGAACACGGATCCTGGCAAACGAATCATTGGCGCGCTATAGAATCGGCTTATAATTCAAGTCCGTTTTTCGAATATTACAAGGATGATTTACTCCCTTTCTACGAAAAGAAATGGACCTTTCTGTGGGATTTCAACTGCGAGATTCAGCAGTTCATTCTCGATTTGCTCGATTTAACGCCTAATATCCATTACAGCGAAAGCTATCAACTTAATTACGGAGATGATTGGATGGATTTGCGCGAAACGATTCATCCTAAAACAGAATACGTCAGAGAAATGAAACCTTATTATCAGGTTTTTCAGTCGAAGTTCGGATTTCTATCCGGCATGAGCATCATCGATCTGATATTTAACATGGGAAACGAATCAA
This sequence comes from Paludibacteraceae bacterium, assembly GCA_036744815.1. GTDB lineage: Bacteria > Bacteroidota > Bacteroidia > Bacteroidales > Paludibacteraceae > H1. The sequence continues at coordinate 1,585 of DAIOHI010000376.1, read as the reverse complement.
TATTGACACTAACAAAATTACAAGCATAAAAATATTTAAGTATGGAAAACATTGATTGGGGTAATCTGGCTTTCGGATATATGAAAACCGATTACAACGTTCGCTGCCGATACAGCAACGGATCTTGGGGTGATTTGGAAACAAGCCAAAGTGAAGAAATAACCATGCACATGGCTGCTACTTGTCTGCATTACGGACAAGAAGCATTTGAAGGACTGAAAGCATTCCGTGGAAAAGACGGTAAAATTCGTATTTTCCGTTTGGACGAAAACGCAAAACGCCTGCAATCTTCTTGTCGTGGTATTATGATGGCGGAATTACCTTTGGAAAAATTTAAAGAAGCCGTATTGAAAGCAGTAAAGTTAAACGAACGTTTTGTTCCGCCTTACGAGTCGGGAGCATCGCTCTATATTCGTCCGCTGCTTATCGGTACAAGCGCGCAAGTCGGCGTTAAACCGGCAACAGAATATCTTTTCCTTATTTTCGTAACGCCTGTGGGACCTTATTTCAAAGGTGGCTTCCAAACAACGCCTTTCGTAGTGACACGCGAATTCGACCGCGCCGCAACTCTTGGAACAGGAACCTATAAAATAGGTGGAAATTACGCGGCGAGCCTTCTTGCAGGTGAAAAAGCACATAAGTTGGGATATTCTAATGTGTTTTATCTTGATGCAAAAGAAAAGAAGTACATTGATGAATGCGGTGCAGCCAACTTCTTTGGCATCAAAAACAATAGCTATATAACACCTAAATCAACATCGGTACTTCCTTCTATTACCAACAAAAGTTTAATGGTTTTAGCTGAAGAAATCGGATTGAAGGTTGAACATCGTGAAATTCCGTTGGAAGAACTTGCAACATTCGAAGAAGCCGGAGCTTGCGGAACTGCCGCTGTTATCAGCCCTATCGAACGCATCGACGATCTGGATAACCATGTATCCTATATTTTTTCAAAGGATGGAAAACCGGGAGCAACATGCGAAAAGCTCTACAATAAACTTCGAGCCATACAATACGGCGACGAAGCGGATAAATACAATTGGGTTACAACCCTTGAATAAAAAGAAAGAGCCACATGAAAATATAATTCATGTGGCTCTTTTACTATTCTATATTTCTTTAAATGCTCACCACTACTTCGTTCAATGGCAAACGCAATTTCGGATTGTGCGATGGTTGGTTGACATCTTCGCTATCGCGTTTACCAATCGCTACGGCAAACAAAGGCGAATAATCCGTCAAATCCAATACTTTCGCATATCCATCTTTATTAATTCCTTCCATCGGCGTTGAGTCAATTTGCATCGAAGCGCAAGCACTTAAGAAGAAGCCCAAAGAAAGATACACTTGATTGTTAAACCAAGCTTTAATGTCAGCTTCCGGCAAGGACTTTACCTTTTGAGTGAAATAAGCCAGCGCTCCTTCCGGCAGATTCTTTCTAATTTGCTCTTCGAATTTCGGAACATTATTTATTGCGCAAAATACAACCAAATGACTCGATTCCTTCACTTTATGTTCATTGAAATAAGATTCATCCGCTAAAGCCTTTTTCATTTTTTCATCAGAAACGAAAATAAACTTCCAA